>JACDEG010000002.1 GCA_013816505.1 Pyrinomonadaceae bacterium
GATTGAAGCTACCGGACAACAGTTCAGTAAGACAATCACTTTGAGCGAAGATGAAAGTGAGTCACTTAAGCGTCTCAAGACGGAAGATGAAAAGCAAACGTATGTCTGTAGTCTCCCTGTTGTATGTGAACTGCTCCATGAATTAGCCATAGAAGCTGGGATTCCCCAAGTACCAACAGCAAAGACCGATGAGTCCCAATGAAGGCTCCATGAGGTGGTCCTAAAAAGTGCGACACAACAGTGTCTTGGCTAGTATTCCTTTCTCTGGTTTCTTGTCAAGAATTTCGCTCAACTTTTGATCTCTTTCTGCGACGTACTTCCGCTCGTACTCTTCCGGACTCATGTAACCCAAAGATGAATGTCGTCGGATGCGATTATAATATCCTTCGATGTAGTTGAAGGTTTCCAACCTCGCTTCGGCCACATCTGAAAACGCTCCGCCTTCCAGTAACTCTGCTTGGTATCTGGAAAATAAACTCTCGGCAAACGCATTGTCATAGCTTTCTCCGGCGCGACTCATTGATCGCCGGCATCCGGCACCCTTCAACATCTGACGAAACTTTGTTGATGCATATTGTCCACCTCGATCACTATGTACAATTGCTCCCGCCAACTTCGTTCTTCGACGCAAGGCCTTCTCAAAAGCGGTGATGATCAACTCCTCGGCCATCGTCTCGTGTACTTCCCACCCGACCATCAGCCGCGAAAAAAGATCCGTCCACGTTGCCAAGTAACAAAAGCCGCCGCCTTGCAATGGCAAATATGTAATATCTCCCACTACAACTTGATTTGGTTTCTTGGGCAGCACATCCATCGTCAGCAACAGGTTCTCAGAATAGCCCAGGTGATGCCTTGAATCGGTCGTGCGCGGAACGAAACTGCGAGGTTGAATGGCCCGCAAGCCTTGCTTGCGCATCAACTTCCTGATTCGATGACGACCCATTGCGACCCCTTCCGCTTTCAACTCAGCCTCGCTGCGTCGTGAACCGTAACGACGTGAATGCCGCCAAAACACCTTCGCCACGACCGCCGCATCAGGCTCCTCTTGTTCCTTTTGCTCGCCTCTGTGCAGAGAGCGATAATAAGAACTTCGATCGACACCAACGACTTCACACAAGACCTTCACCTCGTAGCTCACCGATTCTTGCTTGACGAACTCATATCGTGCGGCTAACTCTGCCGGGAGAAAATGCTCAAGGCTTTTTTTAAAATGTCCCGCTCCATCTCAACCTGTCGCAGCCGCTCTTGTGAGTTCCGCCACGTCCACCTCGCCCACCGACCGAGTTGGTTTGAATTGACGTTTCCACTTGTGAAGTTGGCTCTCTGCCACCCCCAAAGCCTGCGCGACGGAACGAACCGACTGCCCGTTGTCGATCATCCTCACAGCGTCTCGCTTGAATTGCTCATCATACTTGCGACGGTGGATGGTTGGTTGCTGTGGTTGCTTCATATGACCCCCATTATAAGACACACTCGTGTCGCTCAAATCAGGACCATCTCAACAGATCCGAATCAGCGTGGCGAAACGTTGGCGAGACTCACCTGTCGGATGAATCGTGTCTTCAAACTTCGTGACTGCCAGCTCAAGTACTGGCTATTACATTGGTCATTAAATTGCCTGTTCTCTGACACTCGTTAAGTCATGACACGAGCCCATCTGCCAGCCCCATGGTCGTCGGTCGTGGAAGTCTCCCGCTTCGCCTTTGCGCGATTGGGGATGGCGTACGCCGTGACCACAAGTCTTTTGATCGGAATTATAACTACTGTTTCCTAAGCGAGAAATCATCGAGCCAGACTCTACCGAAAACAGGACAAGGTCCGCTGCTACACCCTTGACGCTGGAGCGTTATCAGCACAGCGCTTGTGGTATCGGAAGTGTTGAACATCATTTCATACTCCATCCAATCACTCGTGCCTTGCGGGAGTGGAGTTGATTCCGCAAGCACAAGACCATTAGCATTTGCATCAAGCACCGCGATCACAGGTGGGCCACCCGTGACCAGTTCCTCTGAACGTGCGGCGAAGAGTAGCCTATATGAAGAGTTTGGTTCAACGAGGCCCAGTTGTGAAACAATCCGAGCTGACGGGTCAGAGGCCCCGTTGAAATCCAGCTGGAGACTCCGCGCGCCGCTTCGCCGCTCTTGAAGGTCCAAGGACGAGGTGACTCCCTGCACATCGCGCGCGAGTTGCCATCCAAACCCATGATTCTCTCGCAAGATTCTACCCTCAAAGCTGCCGTCAACAATGACGGCTACTCCGGCATCTGTTTTTGCCCCGGCGGCGCTCCGCCATACCTCGTAAGCCTCCTTGAACATGCCACCGGCAAGCAGTTCCGACATGAGGTTATTCACGTCCTCTTCGGAAGCTCCGCCCCCTCCATGGAAGAGCTCTACCGCCTCAAGCGCTTTGCCCTTCTTGGCGAAGTAACGCGCAAGCGCCAGACGCTCATCGGGAGTCTGCGGCTCAATCACCTGCCTTACAGCACCGGCATCGCCTCTTAAAGCGCTCCATGCGAGATCGATCAGTTGTGGCCAGAGTGACGGATCGCTCAAGGCTGCGCGGCGAAGTTCGGTGAAAGCTTCTCGGGAACGTCCTGTTCGAAGGAAGAGGTTGCCAAGTTGCCAGCGAGGTTGTGCGTAGAAGGGTGCCAGTCGCACCGCCTCCTTGAAAGCGGTAAGGGCGCCATCAACGTCCCCAATCTGATCGCGGTCCTGCCCGAGTTCCACCCACAGAACGTAGTCACGAGGCCGGAGCGCCACGGCGTGCTCAGTCGCCGCACCTGCTTCACTAAACATGCCCGATTGTGCCAGTACCAACGCGCGGGCGTAATGGGCTTCCGCATCCGACGGGGTGAGCTTCACCGCCGCGTTCGCCGCATCCAACCGATTCGCCCTCACACCATAATCGGAGAGCAGCCGCGAGGCACCTCTGCGCGCCGCGCTCCACCCGAGCCATAAGCAGACCAGAAAAGCAGCAATAGCCACGATGACAGCGACAGGTCGCACTCGGGGCAACGCCCCGATCCGGTGTAAGTCATGATGCTTCTGCGACATTACCTTTTCGAGGCTCTCAGGATGGGTTGGAAGAAAAGACCCTGAAGATTATTACGGCTGGACTTGCCGGAAAAGAATAAAAACGTGCCCTGCTGGATCCATATTCAGCAGGGCACGTCACGGAAAGTAAGTAACGCTAGTTTAGGTTATCGGCACACGGCATTTGGTCCACCAGGCACGCCCGGACTCGGATTTGCGCCACGGCGACACGGTACGGCGATCATAGCCGCAGCCACGATCTCCGTTGCCGCACCGAAAAATCCGATTGTACCGATGGTGCCTAATCCGAACAGGCCAGCTCCGTCACTGCTCGCAGCCGTCGTCGCTGCCACGCTACTGGCTCCTGCGTCAGCCGCCAATGCCGCTCCCTGTCCGACAATTGGCGCGCCGGCACCTCCTAGACAGATGTCAATCGAAATCGAAGAAGCCTCGCTGCCCTTCGTCTGCTCTGATGTCCCCTGCGGAGTATTGATCGTGCCGACGACGCCACGATTGCTCCTCAGAATAAGACAACCTTGTGTGAGATTAACGGTAATGCGCTTTGCTTCAAAAGTCAGCCTCAAAGATGTGTTCGGAGCGATGTCCACGGACCCGAGAGGGCTTAATTGCACGGTGGCTCCCACGCCGGAGGGAGATTGAATTTGCGCACCTGAAAAGATGGTATCGCCAGACCTGGCGCTGTTGCCGTTCACGGTAATGGGATTATTACCCCGCGTGACCAGCCGGCCAGAGAGCTGATCGCCTCCTTGCCCACTATCTACATGGTTCGCGTTTGTGACCGCTAGATTCGCCTGAACGTAAGTCTGCGATGCCACTAGAGTGAGTAACAATCCGATAGCTCCGAACTGTTTTCGTCTTTGCTTTTTCATTGTCAGAATTCCTCTTTAAGATCAGCCTTATTGACGATTTACCGATGCACAACCTTGTCTACCACGCTTCGAAGCGTATCGCCCCTCCAGTATGATCGTCAAGAACCACAAAGGTTAGTTTTTCCAATACTTCATATGCGCAAAGCACGATCCGACAGGGGCTTGGCTCTCTCAGGGAGAAAGCTCGACGTCGCGTAAATCAATTGTTGCGATGGCGACGAGGCAGGTCAACACGAGCGCGTTGACAGTGAAATGGAGACCGAAATCAACCAAGCTATGCACGGCCACGCCGAACAGTCCGACGAGCGCGCCCTTGCACGCCGCGCGGCGGAAACGATCCGTTGAGCGCAAAGACGCACGTGCGCCTTTGCGCACCAAGATTAAAAACCATAAGGCGAGACCGGCTCCGACGATTCCTCCGCTCGCCAGCAGTTCCAGGTAATCATTATGCGCTTGCTGCGGCACCAAGCTGCCCGACGCATTATGGTAGGCGGGTATCGCCGTCCAGTAACCGCCAAAGCCGACTCCGGCCACTGGATGCGCCTCAATCATACGCCAGGTCGCCTGCCACAATTCAGCACGCCCTACCCTTGACCGATCCTTAGTTACGCTTGAGCCAACTTCGTCTTTCACCGTTTCGAGACGGGCGACTAGAGGATCTCCCCCCACCCAGACCATCCCGATGAGGATGGCTAGAAACAAGCAGGCGATGAGCGTCACGCGAAACGCAAGGGATCGCCCCCAACTGCCAAGCCCGACCACATCATCTACAGTTGCCCCCTCACGCTCAGTTTGTGACGTTGCCCAGAGCAATGCGAGGAAGAGCATCTGACTTAACATAGCAAAGATGCCGCCGCGCGAATATGAGAGAATGAGCGCGGCCCATATTGGCATTGCGACGACCAGATAGATCCGCGCCCGGTCGTGTGGCACGCCCCGCCCGGCAACGAGGCCGAGCAGGAGACCGAGTGACATCTCCATCAGAAACGCGAAATGATTTCTGTTGATGAACTGGCCATAGCCGGAATCCCGCATGAGGTAGGGGAGAACGAAGCCCGCCGCGCTGCGCTGTGTGGTCTGCCGCAGGATGCCGAAAAGGGCACTCAGCACTCCCACCCCAATCACGGTGAAGATGAGCGCACGCAGACGTCGCCTGCTGGACGTATATCGCAACAAGAGTCCTGCGGCGAGCGTGAGGGCGAGGAGATTAAAGGCGACGAGCCGAGTCTCGGATGGGTCGGCGCTGATAGCATTCCACACATCGATGCCAGCCTCGCGCGACGCCTCTCCCGGCAAAGGAAGAGTCTGAAAAAAGGTGAAACCCGCCACCACAAGAAGCGGCACAAGCAGGCGATGCTCTTTGACGAACCACGCTCCACGCGAAAGCCCTTCGATGGCCCACAGTGCGCCGAGCACAAACACGGCGCACTCAAAGACGGCTTTCCACCAGGGTTCAACCGTACCATACGGAATGGCAGTCAAGACGATCAAAGTCAGAAGCGCGCAGAAGATTGTTCGATTGAGAAGGCTGGCGGCGCGCGCTCGTAAAGAAAGAGAAGCGGCGAACGCCGGGCGGCCTGATAGTCTTTCCTGTACCGTAGTGCTACTCATTAGCCGTCAAGAAAAAACGGTTCTACTTTTAATATCAAGAGGCGAACTGCCTGCACTGAGATCAGTTCCTGAACTACCAATTCGTTACCTTCTGGCGACGCAAGGAGCAGTCCGTGGTTGATGAGCACCTCACCCGCCCGATAGCAAGTGTGTCAAATCCGGTATTAATCGAATGCGGGCTTCGGCAGCCCATTTTTATACTTCAGCACCAAACGCAGAGGCCGCACCAGGTAATAGAGAAAAGAGAGAGATGACGGCAGGGGAAGAGAAGCCCACTCTATCGGGGTGGGAGTTAGTACCTGATCGAAACAGTAGAGGGCCTTTCGGCGAAGGTATTCGATTGCCCTCAGATTAAAGAGATGCTCTTCAAAAAATCCGCCCGCCACATCGGTATCGCGCAGGAGAATACGATAAACCTGAGCGGCAAGCCTATCCATCGAGGGATCGGTTTTTATTCGTCGCGCAAGCTCACCCGGAAGCTCAACTCCGAATAGCTCGGATGCCAGGTGAAAACCCAAGAGGAGCATTCGCTCACTGCCCTGCCTGTCGGCCTGATCAATAAGCCGTTGCCAGTCCACCATTGTTGACGCACGCAGATGCGCGGCGAGGTCATAGATCATGCTCAGGAGGTGCCAGCAATGTTTGCTCCCATGCACACAAAGAAACAAGAGCATATCCTCAGCAGAGAGCGTAGCGACGATCCGACCGGCGACCGTCGTTGACTCAACTCTATTCCACACGTTTTCCGTATCAAGAGTCGCTTGAAACCACCTGGGTGCGAGCGCCCAATGCAGATCAACGGCTACTCCTTCCACCTCGTGCCAGAACGCATGCTCGTTACGAAACCTGATCAGATCAGTTTCCTGTTCACGTGTGAGAGAGAACTGTGGGCAATAGCCATGAGAGATTAAAAGTTCGCGAGCTTTCGGGACATCCTCCGTGTGAATCAGAACGTCAAGATCACTAAACTGCCGCAGCGCACTGTCGCCGTATGCCGAAAGCGCGAGCAAAGGGCCTTTGAATGGGACGGCCGCGATTTGATGCTCCTCAAAAAGCGCCAGAAGTTTTAGCAACTTGGCAGTCAGAAGAAGATTGCGCCGGGCATTGGCAGTGAACTGCTCGTGGAGTTGTGTGAGCGCAGCTTCAGGAACAAACGACGCGCAAGTTTCGCTCAGGCGCGCGTAGAGATGTGGCATCATCCCGTGATGGTTGGCGAGGCGAACTAAGCATTGCCAGTCCAGCCGCTGCTCTAACAGGGTGCGCAGACGCTTGCACCCTCTGCGATGAGAGCGCATGGCGCAACAAAGCAGCAACTCGAATTCCGGTCGCATAGCGATGGTCGGGCTTTCGGTCATAATCTACCGGCTGTAATTCTTAGACAATTCGCTGACGCGATTCAGAGCCTCCGGCCAGCCGATGAATTTATGAGGGAACCGCTCCGACAACGCCCGGGCGATTTCGCCGACCGAATTGTCACCGTTCATGAGCGACAGAATGAATCGGTCTATCTGACCACTCTCGTTTAGTGTCGGTACATGCGTCGTTGACTGTTTGCGTAAACGCGCAGGGGATAGTGGCACACCATAGAAAGTAGATTGCTTAAAATCAGCCTTGATCCGCGAAGAGTCTCCCTGCTCCTCGACGCGGGTCTCCCAACGCCAGATGTAGTCTTCGCCAACTAGATTAGCGTGCAGCGCGACTGATACGGTGTCGCCGT
The DNA here is from genome assembly GCA_013816505.1 of Pyrinomonadaceae bacterium. Classification (GTDB taxonomy): domain Bacteria; phylum Acidobacteriota; class Blastocatellia; order Pyrinomonadales; family Pyrinomonadaceae; genus JACDEG01. The sequence goes on from JACDEG010000002.1 coordinate 7,251, forward strand.
CAGCGAGCTTGACGGGCTTCAACCAAGGGAAGAAAGCATTACCGTAGATGAGTTCAGGCATGCCGGGAGCATTGGAGAACCCCACCCCTTCCACCAAGACGGTGTCAAACCAGGCGCTAATCCCATGAGCAGTTCCCGCACGCGCGACCGTCCATTTTAGTTCCGCACTGATGTTAGGGTTTTCCACTTCCGAATAGGCAAGCGTCCCCCAGCATTGCGGCTCTACCAACAATTGCTCCGGCGTCACACGCCCTTTATGCCACGTGTTAGCCGCGATCCGCTGCCCCGCCTCCATGTCGAGGCCGTAGTTGTTGTCATCCGAGTAAGCTATATGTTGCCGGTAAAGGTCTGGCGTTTCCACCACCGCCGCCCACAGGGTGTCGCGATGAGGAATTAGCTTGCCTCCGGGCGCAAGCAAACGCTGCCGGGCATCGGCAATGGAGGATATGTGGTGTTGAAACAGTGGGAGAATGCCGCGCAGGTCAGAGATGATGACATCAGCTCGCTCGGACAAAGTTACTTCAGTTGAGCTGCTTTGAATGAACTCGATGCGCTCACTATAACCGTTGGCAGCAGCGGCCTCTCGCGCCACCTGAATGGCGTCGTCCGGCTCGACGGCGTAGACGCGGCGAGCGCCGAATTGACAAGCGAGCATCGCGAAAATGCCGGTGCCCGTGCCGATATCCAGAACAATCGAATTCGGTTCGATGACGCGGCGAAGCGCCTGCGTGTAAGCATCCATGCGCACGCTGTCGGCGATCATGCGGCCATAACTTGAAACGCTATACATATTGGCATTGCTCGGCGTCTGCGGAGGCAGGCGCGGGAGGGATTAACGCTTGGAAGTCATCCAGAATCACTTCACACATTCTTGACAGATACGCAGGGTCTGCATGCGGCTCCACGCGTCGCAAAGGGATGTGGGCAACAACGCGACTTAACAACTCAAGCTCTCGGGCGCGCAGCGCCTTGTCCAACAGATAGTTAGTGTACGTGTTTGAAATCAGGGTGATGAGACCCGCCTGGGGGGATACATCTTCAACGCGAGGCGCTACGGAATCGCTGCGGCGCTCGCCGAGAATGTAAACGGCGGAGAGTGGCAGCGGCTGTTGTTGAAAACAATATCCTTTCAGCGTGAGGTCGAGGTAACGTTTATCCCAAGTCGGCGTCAAGCGTGGCAATGCTTCCGCGGAGCCGTAGAGAAGGTCGACGGACGACGGCCACAGGCGCAAGCGCGGGTAACCGGGCTGCGACCCAAAAGTGTCCCCTTGATCGATGAGAGCGACTACGTCGTCAGACAACACGGGATAGCCTAATCCGGCGAAGGCCGCGGCGGTAGTCGATTTTCCCGCGCCAGCCGGCCCAAGCAGCGCAATCGCCTGACCATTGACCGCTATAGCGCTGGCGTGCAGGCAAGTAATTCCGCGCAGGCGCAAGACAAACCCCATGACTGGTCCTAAGAGGTAGGTGGTCATATCACTGAGGGTCATGGTATCGGGCCAACTAGCCCATATCTCTTTCCCCCGCCGGTCGATGAAGAACTCAGTGCCGTCACAGTAAAGGAGACGAAAATACTCGCCGTCCGCCAGCCTCCACACAGTTAAACTGGGCTGGCCCCACCTGTCTTGATAACTGTTGGCGTACCACAACTCTATTGCCGCTTCTGATATTTCCTTCAACCAGGGCGGCACCATTTCTATCCACACTTGCACATCGACACCGGCGGCAACCGACATCTCCACTAAGCCGGGGATGCGCTTATTGGCCTGCAATTGCAAGCCAAAAACAGAATAAATCAAAAGCTTGGTCCTAACAGTAGGGGCTTTATACCTAAGCTACGAAGTCTTGTTACCGGTCTGTATGAAGTCCGGGTTATTCCCACCTTTAGGCGAAGTTCGTGTAATCTCGCGAATGTCCCCGTAGAGTATCAGTTGGGGCTTGTCATAAGGCTTTTTTACAACTTTCTCATTGACAGCTTTCTCATCTGGACCTCGCACAGTATTCGTTCTCCCTCTAAGGTTTATAGTTGCTGCGGTGCCGCAACCAGTAATTAAGACTGAGTGGATGCATGTTGATCCACATCTGATTGGGGTCTTTCTTCCCTGTGAGGCGCGGAATCAAATCTCTATTAACATATCTGGCAAGTTCTTGAGTGGGGTTGAAGTCATCCACCCAGTGAGAATCGCGATGCCGTAGAAGCTCCAAGATAGGGTCGCCTGCAAGGGGCGCCTTCGGGCGACAACGCACCGGCTCCGGCAAAATGTGGCGCATCGCGACACGTAACAGGTGTTTGTTTATGCACCAGGGGATTGGCGGAATTGCCAGCATGTAAATCATCAACCTGAGGTCGAAGAAAGGATGCCGGACTTCAATCGGTGTCGATGTTACGCCCGCATCATAGGTCTCAAAAAGCTTGGGCCAAAATGGTGCCGTGGTTAGTTGGTATCCTTCAGGTCGGAAGGGGTGAACCGGTGGCGGCTCCTTATTCAACTCTTCCCAACGCGCTCGCAAATCCAATCTTGCTTCAAGAGCTCTGGTAAACCAGACCGGGTATGGCGACTGCCAGGAACACTTATTGAGCCAGCGCTTCACTCGCGAGCGGAAGCCAAGCGGGGGTAATCGACCGTGCGATATGAGCTGGAGATACATGTCTGTAAGAAGCTGCCCGAAGTGCAGATGTTTCATTAAGAATGGAACGTATGAGGAAGAGCCGCGCAAGGCCGGGTCAGCTCCATAGCCGGACAATGCGACGCGGCAGTGTGCTGCGACTTGCCGGTACTGGTCATTGACAACCGCTGCCGCAAACGGTTCATTTAAAGGCTCGGGTGTGCATAACTCAGGCTCACCCCAACGCTCATAAAGCTTATAATCGTCAGCCGTCAAATAATGGATCGGGATGCCCAACTTCTGCGCCACCAGCCCTGAGTAGTGACGCTCCTGATCGGGAATCAATTTGTCGAAAACTACTGTGTAGGCTCGGAGGTCAAAGCTCGTAGATCGTTCGGATAGTATATCGTGAGCCGTCGCCGCTACCGCTGTAGAGTCAAGACCGCCGCTCATGAGCACTCCCGTGCGTTGCGTGCGAAGCCGATCATCTACCGCCGTTCGTAATCGCTCAATAAAGCCTTCAACGTAATCCCCGGCCTTCGTATACCGGATTTGCTTACCTGCGGGGGGCGTCCAGTAGCGGCCCAGGTGTGGCGACCCTCCCGACCAAGTCAGGGAATGCGCGGGCGGCAAGCGTCTGATGTCGGCGAAGGATGTGGTGGCCAGGTCTTGATTAAAACCCCAAAGCAGGAAATCGCCGACAGCCAGATCATTTAAAGCGTCTGAGACACCCGGGTGAATTCGTAAGCAATTCAGGGTATTGCTGATTATTAAGTGGCTTGCCACGTGAGCATAGTAAAACGGCTTCACCCCGAAGTGGTCGCGGGCACCGAATAAGCGTTGCCGCCACCCGTCCCATAGTACAAAAGCGAAGTCGCCGATCAAATGCTGAACACAGTCCTCGTCCCAAACGTGATAAGCGTGCAGGATAAGCTCGGCATCGGTGGCGGTCTTAAGACCGGCGCGTCCTTTGACCTCTAATTTTCGAATCAGCTCTGCCCTGCCATCGACACGCGCATCGCCGGTAATCCACACTTTGCCGTCCAGGCTACATGGCTGCCTCTCGTGCAGCGACTCCGTGGTCGTGCGCATCATCGTGTGTCCGAGGCCAACATGACCGTCGCACCAGATTTCCTGAGCGTCCGGCCCGCGAAAGGCCATGAAGTCGGTCATCCGCTGCAACAATGTCTGGTCAACGGGCGCGCCGTTGGTGTTGATTAATCCGACAATGCCACTCACTGAAATTTCTTTCCCGGTGCGATGTTATATTCGAAAGGCGTAAAGCGTTGGCGAACGTCGTCGCTATCGTTCAAGGCAACGCCTGCGAACTCGACCCACGCGTGTGCATCCAACCGCGCAGCATTTTTGCGTGCGCCGATGCAAAGATAGCTCCCGATCCCCTGGCGGCGCAGCAACCACCAGAGCACGAGCGACTGCGGAAGGCAGCTGGCGTGGTAAAAGCCATGCATAGCGGCTGCCCTGACCATTCTCGCAGTGATCTGCGCCCGCCGTAAAAGAGTCTCATCATGGTTGGCGCTTGAGGGCTTATCTACGGGCGCGAGCCTTGCCAGAGCGGATTGCCAACGCCTGAAACCCGACCGCCGGAGCGCGAGTGAACAGAGCGGCAGCAAAAGGAACGCCTGCGCAAGCAACCGGCGCTCTCGCCAGGATAAGCGCTGAAATTTTCCCCAGCTAGTCGCTGCTGATTTCGAGTATCCCATGCTCCACCGACTTCTCGATCAGATCATCCAAGTCGCGCCGGAGCGACTCGGCATCCACCTCATATTCACGCAGCAGCGTTTCATACGCGGCTTGAATTGACTCGCTCGTGGTAAGCACGGTCCACATCCGCGTACCTACGGCATCAAGCCCAAAGTAACACTCACTATTCAGGTTGAGAATGACAGACTCGTCACCGACGTGTGAGACGAGTATCTCAGTCGGTGATGAAACCGATGCTGCGAATGAGACTCTCATAACCGATTTCCTTCCGAGGAAATTTACCGTGTCTTGACTCGCTGCGACGCCCTTCAAATGACCTTCGGCAATTGAAGGTTTCAGCCTCTGGTCGTCATACGGTCAGCAAGCTGTTTGCTTGACGCCCGCGCCTCTTCTTCCCCTGCGCCAAGGATTCTTTCGGCGGCTTGCGCCATCTCGCGTTGGAATATGACGCAAAGGTAGTTGACATCAAGCAAAAGTCCGTCACCGCCCAATTCACGGTAAAGAGTGATGTGGCCCCACCTGGCGCTGTCAGTTGAAAGCGGGAGGAGCAGCGACCAGAACAGGCCAGAGCCGTTGATTTCGGAAGCCTCGATATCGCCGCGCTCCCACTCCCACCAGATCAGGCCATCACGCATTTGGGCGCCACGTAGGGACGACGCATTTATTTCGCGCGACAACGCCCGCTCTGTTCCGGCGTCATCGCTCCCGCCGCCAAGTTGCACGACGGCGTAGACGAACTCGCTCAGTTCGAGCATCTGCCGCACGGCGGTGAAAAGCTCACTCAGAGCGGTGGCCTTCGACATCGCGCGGCTCGCGCGGCGCACGCGGATATTGTTAGCCACGCGGATGCGTCGCTCGGCCAGATTGCGCCTCATGCTGGCTTTGAATTCATCCACCTCATGATAACGAAGGCGCCCCACCGCAAACACCGCGGCGACGGCGACGACGAAGAGAATGAGTCCGGTCGCGCGCCCCGTCTCGCTGACGAAGAGCAGCGAGACGATTCCGAACAGCGCGCACACGCCGTAGAGCACAAACACCACGCGCCTCTGTGACCAACCATGCGCCAGCAGCATGTGATGAATATGCTCGCGGTCGCCCTCGAACAGAGGCCGGCCGCTGATAAAGCGGCGCGCCAGAGCAACGCTGGTGTCAATCACGGGCAGCCCGAAGGCCAGGAGCGGAATCGCCACGGCGACGGCGGTCGAAGCCTTCTGCGTGCTCTGAACGGAAAGGGCCGCGAGCAGGAATCCAATGAACAGCGAACCGGAATCGCCGAGAAAGATCGAAGCCGGATTGAAGTTATAACGCAAGAATCCGATCAACGCTCCTGCGAGCGCGAGAGTGACGACCGTCACCACGGGATGGTTGAGCATCAGCGACACCACGAGCATGACGAGGGAGGCGAAAAGCCCCGCGCCCGCCCCTAACCCGTCCATTCCATCAATCAAATTAAACGCGTTGCAGATGCCGACGACCCAGCAGATGGTGGCGGCAAAGCCCAAAATGGTGGGAAGCTCAAAAGAACCGACTATCGGCACCGACAGAGCCTCAATGCGACCACCCAAAACGTAAAAGAGCACTCCCGCCAGCGCTTGCGCGATGAACTTACCCCGCGCGCTCGCCTCACGCAGGTCGTCATACACGCCGAAGAGAAAGATCAGGATCGCGGGTATAAATATGGCGAGCAACTGAGCACCGTTTTTTCTCAGCGTGTCGGTCACTAAATTGTCAACCAACGGGAGCGTCGCCAGTGTTAGAGAGACGGAGGCGAAAACTGCCACGCCTCCCAGACGCGAGACGGCTTGGCGATGCATCCGCCGCTGGTCAAGTGGCTGATCCAGCCAGTCGAAGCGCTCACTGATGCGACGTATGATTGGCGTCAGCACGAGCGAGGTAAATGTCGCAATCACGAATAAGGTAAGAAATGTATTCATGCGGAGGTTGGTTCGAGCGCCTCAGTCAGCCGGGATGCTCGCCGTATGACTTGGAGCAGCGTCCAGGCATTGCGCAAAAGTTTTCAGGTAAGAGTTGACGGCATGTGGCCGATCAAAACGTGTCTCAAAAAGTCTCCGCGCCGCAATTCCAAGCTCGGCAAGTCTGTCTCTGTGCAAAGCCCACTCGCGAATGATTTGCGCCAGACGCATGCTGTCGCCCGAGGCGACACTCGCGCCGCAATTGTTCTCTACGACGAGGCGTGCGATATCGCTCCGCGGATCGCCGACGAACAGCACAGGGCGACCGGCAGCCAGAATGCCATACGTTTTGCTCGGCACGCTCAAGCCGGCGAGTCCGTCCGCCAACGTCACCAGGTGAGCATGACCAGCCGCAAGGCTGTAAGGCAGAAGTTCACGCGGCTGGTAAGGCAACATCCGCACATTCGCGAGATTGTGATTGTCAATGAAAGTTTCGATTTCCGAAGCTCGCGTCCCGTCACCGATGAAGATGAATTGAATGCCAGGATCGTCGGCGAGTAGGCGCGCGGCTTCAAGCACGGTTGAAAACTCGTTTACGCGTCCGAGATTTCCCGAAAAGAGCACCACAAATGAATCTCGCAGGTTGTGCTCACCGGCGAAGGAAGTAACGCCGTCACCGAGTGGTTTGATTTTCGCTCCATCGGCCCAGTTATGGATCACGTCTATACGCGCACAGCAGTTGCTACCGATTTTCGCCCCGATGCGTTCGCGCATCCGCTCTCCGAGGACGATGATGCGGTCGGAGCGTCGCAGCACGAAGCGGCCCAGCGAGTCGAGCAGTCGCGTCAACGGATTTCCGGGCTGAAGCGCGCCAAGCGCGACGGCCACATCAGGGTAAACATCTTGTACGAGCGTGACGACTTTCATGCCGCGCGCGTGGCCGATGAGTAAAGCTAAGAGGCCGATGAGAGGTGGCGTGGTCAGCGCCATCAAGATGTCGTGCTGCGGTAACGTCAGCAATTTCCACGCGGCGCCGAGGTAAAAGGAGAGGTAATCCGAAAGCCGCCCCGCCACGCTGCGTTTTCCAAAACCCGTCGCCCACGCGCGTTCGATTTTCACTCCCCGATGCGCTTCGCGAGGCGCAAGACGCGTGCCTCCATTGTAGCGCCCGCGTCCGGAAAGCGCCGTCACTTCCACGCCTCTCTCGACGAGGCTCTCCGCCAGATCGGTCATCAACTGACTTGTCGCCGAGTGGTCCGGGTAGAAGAACTGGTTGAGAATGATGATGCGCAATTTAATTTGCTGAATGGGAGGTCGGTATTAGGACCCAAAGCGAACGGATAGGATTAACGAGATCAGGTTGTGGTGGCTCGATGTGGCTTGCGGTCATCTCGGTCCGTCCGTTAATCCTGTCTCATGACCCAGTAACTCGATTTAGGGAGTCGCACGACGAACCGCGTAGTTGCCCAGGTAGAGCACATCCATGCGGGTCTTCATAAAACAATCAATAGCATGACGCGGCGTGCAGACTATCGGCTCATTCTCGTTGAAAGATGTGTTAAGCACGACGGGGACGCCGGTCAGTTCACCAAAATCGGAGATCAGTTGATAATACCGCGCGTTCACTTCACGCGTCACAGTCTGCAATCGTCCGGAGCCGTCGACGTGCGTCACCGCTGGGATTTCGGCCCGCTTCTCAGGTTTGATCTGGTAAATCATCAACATCGTGGGCGCCGGGTGCGTCTGCTCGAAATAGTCGCCGACACGCTCTTCGAGAATTGAGGGGGCGAAGGGCCGGAACGGCTCACGCTTCTTGATTCGCTCGTTGAGAATGTCCTTCATCTCCGCGCGGCGAGGATCAACCACAATCGAGCGGTTGCCGAGCGCACGAGGGCCGAACTCCATCCTTCCCTGAAACCATCCGACGACCGCGCCATCCGCCATGTCCTGCGCGGCGCGGCGCGTCACTTCACGGTCCGAGTAACTCTCATAGGCGAGGCCGCTTCTTTCAAGCTCGGCGTGAATCTCCTCATCGGAGAACTCCGGGCCGGTGTCAGCTCCTTTCATGACGAAGCTGCGCGGTTGACCGAGTAAGCCGTTGTAGATTTGGTAACAGACGCCAACGGCAGTGCCGTTATCTCCCGCCGCTGGTTGCACGAAGACGCGCCGGAACGGGGTGTGCAAAAGAATCTTACCGTTCATCACCGAATTCAGAGCGACTCCGCCGGATAGTCCAAGGTCGGTGAGGCCCGTCTTCTCGTGCAGGTGACGCAGGATATGAAAACCTACTTCTTCCAGGCGAAGCTGTAGGCTGGCGGCCATGTCACGCTCGCGGTCTGTGAGCGGCGCGTCTTTTTCGCGCGGCGGGCCGAATCGTTTCACGTACTCGTCCGAAAAAATCCGACCGATCACGGGTGAGCCTTCCTCCCAGCTCATCTCGACGCCTTCCGCGTGGTGACGGAAGTAATCCAGATTGAGCCGAAAGCGCCCGCCCTCTTCCGCTCTGATCATGTCGCGAAACTCGTCCATGTAACGAGGCTTGCCGTATGGCGCCAGCCCCATGACTTTGCCTTCATCACCGTAGTGCGGGAACCCTAAGAATTGCGTGGTCGCCGTGTAGAGTATGCCCGTCGAGTGCGGGTACTCGACCTGCCCGAGCACATCGATGGAGTTGTCGTCACCGACGCCCCACATCGTCGAAATGAAATCGCCAAACCCATCTATGGATAGCAGCGCCGCGCGCTCGAACGGCGAAACATAGAAGGAACTCGCCAAATGCGCCCGGTGATGTTCGACGTTGTGGAACTGCGCGCGGAGGCGGCTCTTCGGCACACCGAGACGTTTGGCAAGGTCTTCCTTCAGATCGCGGACTCGAGCCGTGTTGGCGAGGCGCTCAGCCACCGCCCCGAAAATACCACGCCCACTTCGACCCGCCTCTTCAGCGTCGGAGCGCCCGCCACTGCCCAAGTTCTTCGCCGCCCTGGTCGCGGCAAAAAGAATTTTCTTGTGCAAATGTGCTGATGGATCACGCGAGATTCCGACGTGATCGACCTCTTCGATAGAGATGCCGGCCCTTTTCAAGCAATAGCGAATAGATTCTGCCGGGAAACCGGCGCAATGCTTGAAACGATTAAAACGCTCTTCCTCTACAGCAGCGATCAGTTGCCCATCACGAACGATGGCCGCCGAGGCATCTCCGTGATACGCATTAATGCCAAGAATGTACATGTCGTTTCTAATTCTCGAACTTTGAGCTTTCCGACACCAGTTACCAGCCTGATGTTACGCGTCGAAGAGGTCAGGTGTTGGATTTGACAATATGAAAGAAGATTTACTCGACCCTGCTATTGGTGATCAATTCATTTTATCGGGAGCTTGTCAGACTTAAAGCTCTGCTTCCTGCTGCGGACAATGAGTGACCCGTAAGCAGAGGTTCGCGCGCCTTTTAATTTACGGTGAGGCGTAACGTCAGCAGCCTTTTGTAGCTCTTCAAGGCGCATATCTATCACCAACCTAAACCAGAAAGCCTGTAAGAAGTGGAATATTCCACCTTCCTTACCATCAAGCATACCCAGCAAAATGATGTATCGATAAAAGAAGTAAGCGAATGGTCGGACGTAGAGCGGCAGGCGGTAGTATAGCGCTTTCAACCAGAGGATGCGTTGGTCGGGTGTTCCGAACAATCGCGGCTCGGTCTTCCAATTCGCACTCTCCTCGCGGCGCAATAGTTCTTCACGAGCAAACACGTCGGCGTAGCGCAAGTGCTTTTGCAGATAGAAAAGGATTTCGTTCTCCTTCAGGTTCTCTTCGACGATGGGCGACTTAAGCTTGCCAATTGCCCCGCGAACGTAGACGCGTGTGTCCGTCTCTTCCGCATCCAGTTCGCCGACCGAGCGGCGGAAAAGCTTGAGCATGTACTTGGACCCATACCCGCCGAAGCGAAGCGGTCGCCCGCGAAAAACCTGTTGCCGGCGCACGTAAAAGCCTTTCTCCGGAATTTCAGGTTTGGTGAAGAGCGTCCGCAGTTCATCTTTCAGCTCGCGTGTAAGCGCCTGATCAGCCTCTAAGATCATGACCCAGTCATTCCGGATAGGCAGATTATCCAAGCCCCACTGGTAGATCCACGGGATGATCTTACTGTGATCGTAAGGCAGATTAATGACCTCGGCGTAACGGCGGGCGATACTTACCGTCTCGTCCTCGCTCTCCGAATCTATGACGAAGATTTGATCTATCAAGCCGTGCGCGCTGTGCAGGCACTTCTCGATATTCGCTTCTTCGTTACGCGTCGGGACCAGCAGCGTAATGGGTATCAAGCGCTCCTCCCTATCTTTCATCTTCCGAGGGTTGGACAGGCGAGAGTGTTAAAGGTTGGCTGTGCCAACGGTTTCCTACTCGCCCCATCAGCCTCCAAATCAAATAGCGTGTAACCGTGCGCGTGTAAAAGATCGGCCACCGCTGGCGCAATGTTCAAATTTACTTCACACAGAATAATCGGCTGAACTGTTGACAATAGATTTTGTGCCCCTTTTAGAACTTGCAGCTCCGCTCCCTCGACATCAATCTTGAGAACCCTCGGAGCAGGCGTCCCTGCTAGCAGCCAATCAAGTGTCACCGTGACCACCATCACAGATTCCCTGACGCCACCTGTCTGCGTGCTGCCTTGTACTTGTTCGAGGTGATTAGTGCTGCGTCCACGGGCGGCGATATTGAGTCTTGCCAGGTTAACCGAATCGCTGACCGCCACGGGCAGAACATCAACCGGAGCGCTTTGGCCGGACTTATGCCGGGCTGAACGACGCAGAAGATCGGCCAGCCATATGTCAGCTTCGACGGCAAGGACCTGCCCTGAAGCCCCGGCCAGATTCGCCGCAGCAAAAGTAAACAACCCGATATTTGCTCCGATGTCCCAGACCACATCGCCTTGACGGATAAACTCCACGGCCCAATCGAACAGCAGAGGATCGCTTTTATTCAGATTCCATTTCCAAAACTTGAGAGATGCGTCGGGAGATACATAGATATGCTCTCCGCCAACTCTGTGTGGTAATCGCCGCTTCAGAACAACTTGGCGACTGAAACGCTCGAACGTTGTTCGCAACATTAATCTTCTCCGATTAAAGGTAAATATCAAGCGAGTGAAATCAACACGAGCTAACTTCTATGGCACAGCGTACTGCGCCTCAAGCGCGGGAGCTTTTCTCACAACAGAACGGTAGAGCAGGTTAAGCTCGTCGGCCACCTTCGACCATGAAAACTGCCGTTCCACAAGATCAAGACCGGCTAACCCCCGCCGCCTCCGTTCACCCTCATCATAGAGAGCTTCGGCGAGCACGCGCTCAAGATTAGTCTTCTCTAAGGTCGTCACCCAGCCGGCCCCGGCGTTTTCTATCTCTGTCGCAAGATTGACGCGGTCGCTGACGACGACAGGCACACCGCAGGCCAGCGCCTCCACCACGCAAAGTCCGAAGTTCTCCTGGCGGGAAGTCAGAGCCAGCAGCGCAGCTTCCCGTAAAGCGGCAGCCTTTTGCGCGCCACCAAGCCAACCCGTGAACAGCACTTTGCCGTCGCCACCCAACACCTGCGTCAAGCGTTTAAGTGACGCGATATACTCTGTCTCGCCATCGCCGGCAATCACCAACCGCCAAGTCTCGAACTCAGACTTTTTAACCAGCGCGAGAAAAGCTTCCAGCAACAACTCCATGTTCTTCTTCGGGTGCAGGCGACTGAGCGTTAAAATATAGGGATTGCTATCAAGCGACGGGTGGTTTCGCCGAAAGCTTTCCGCGCTTGTGGCGTCCTCAGTCATGCCCATCTCAATCCCGAGAGGGATGACGACTCCTTGCGTGAGTCCGAGCGAAGCTTCGGCCAGTCGCTGCTCCTCTCGCGTCGTGTAATGAACTGCTGCTGCTTCGCTCAGCATCCGCCCCACCGACATGTGCCACATCAATTTTTTTCGGTGTGGCTTCTGGCGCATACTCCACGGGTCGAGGCTTCCCAGAGGACGGACGATGTAGGGCACCTCGCTCCTTCGACAAGCGCGCGCTGCCGCCAAGCACGGATGTGAGAACACCGCATGGATATGCACGACATCGAAGTTTTTCACGTTGTCATTCAACCACCGCGCCAGAGAAAACGAGTAGCCGAAGACCTCACTCAATTGTCGCTTGAAGAAGATCGTCGGCACTCGCTGGTAAGCGATTGCGGCGCCGGCCTCGACGGGCAGATGTCCGGCTCCGTCAGCGTCCGTTGTCGCGACGAGCACTTCCGTCCCCTTCTGCTGAATGGAGCGGCACATCTCGAAGATCACACGGCTCGGCCCGCCGTAGCGAGGCGCAACCGCCGGAATGACATGCAGCACTTTCAAAGACATCACCTGACGCTCCGCCCTCAAACCGCCACCTCAACCTTATGCCGCCGACACCAATCGACAAGGACGGCCAATCCCCACACTCTCGACCAGGATGTGGAGCGTGCGCCCACGCCGAAGCGGTTGCGAACATCAGCCACCGCGATTGGGTTCAGACCGGCGCGAGCCACACCTCTTGCGTCTTCCAACGCCTCTGCTACGAACGGCTTGAGCGCCGTGCGTAACCAACGCTCGAACGGAAGAGCGAAGCCCATCTTTTTCTGGCCGAGCACTTCTGCGGGCAAATCTTTGCCGAGCGCTTCGATGAGGAGCGTTTTGGGATGACGACCGATCTTCATGCTTCCCGGCAGCCCGTAAACCCATTCGAGCAATTTGTGATCCAGCAGCGGCACGCGCACCTCAAGCGCATGCGCCATGCTCATCGCGTCCGTATCACGCAAGAGCATATTGGCCGTGTACAGGCTCAACTCGTAACACGAAATGCGATTGAACACGTCGCCGTTCGTCTGGCCGTTACCGATAAGCGCAAGCGTCTCGTCCGGAATGTTGTAATCCTTGTCGCGTTCAACGACACATCCGTTGTGATGCCTGCTGTTCAGCAGAGCCTGGCGAGTGGTTTTCGAGAAGAGACCTCGCATGCTGGCATAAGAAGATAAAAGGTCTCCGCCAGCAGCGATGGCCGCCGCCGCCTTTTGCGAGCGCAGCGAGTCGCCCATCAATCTCATAGCTAAATTTGCGACCTGCCGGCGCGTTCCGGCATTGAGCAAACTGATGGGCGCGGCAAAGCGCTGGACGCGCGAGGCTCTGCGGAAACTCGGATAGCCTCCGAACAGTTCGTCGCCTCCGAGTCCTGAAAGAGCCACGGTAACGCCTGCCGCTCTCGTGGCGCGCGCCACGACCCACGTGTTGATACCGTCAATGGTGGGTTGATCAATGGCGGCGAGGGCTTGCGGCAGAGAGGCCAGCAGGTCTTGTTCTGACAACACGATTTCCGTATGACGTGTGCCCAATTTTTCTGCCACCTGGCGCGCCAACTCGCGCTCGCTGAACTCATGCTCATCGAAGCAGACGGTAAATGTCTCCACCTGCTGGTTCGATCGTCGCGTCATCAAAGAGACAATCGAACACGAATCAATGCCGCCCGACAGGAACGCTCCGAGCGGCACATCCGCGACGAGATGAAGCTCCACACTTTCTTCCAAACGGCGGCGCGTTTCGGCAATCGCTTCAATTCGAGCTCCGTTGAATTTATCTTGCGGCAGATGCCAATATCTCGTGACTTCGTTGATCCGGCCTTTCGCATCAACGCTCAAGCAGTGTGCGGGCGGGAGTGTGCGCACATCTTGAATGATGGTGCGCGGCTCCTGCACGGCGCCAAAACTCAAGTATGAACTGAGTGAAACGGGATCAATCACGCGGGGGATTAAACCCGAAACAAGGAGCGCACGGATTTCTGACGCGAAAAGAAAGCCGCCCTCACCCGCATAGTAATAGAGAGGCTTGATGCCCAGGCGGTCGCGCGCCGCAAAGACCTCTCCGGTCTCGTTATCCCGCACGGCAAAAGTGAACATGCCCTGTAGAGATTCCAAAGATCGTGCGCCGCGCTGCGCGTAAAGGCACAGTAGAACTTCTGTGTCCGTGTCGGTCCCGAACCGAACTCCTTCTTTCTGCAACTGTCTTCTGAGCGCACGGTAGTTGTAAATCTCTCCGTTGAAGACGATGGTAAAGCGCCCGTTCCTTGTCGTCATCGGCTGGCGGCCGGCCGAGCTGAGATCAATGATCGAAAGACGCCGGTGCGTAAAAGCAGTTTGCGACCGATCCGCGCTTTCGGGCCATGTCATCACTCCGGCATCGTCAGGCCCGCGGTGCGCAACCGCGCGACTCATCCGGTTGAGACGCGCCTCCGCGTCAGGTGTCTTGCTTCCAACGATGCCAGCTATTCCGCACATTCTTATTGCAACGGGAGAACCACAGGTTTGCTAGATTTCAACTCAACGAAAACAAGCGGAGCACAGATTCACTCTGTCTACAAGCAAGACCTGAAAACTTCATCAAGGTTGCTTTCGAACTTTTGAAAGGTGAACTCGTTGAGCAATCGCGCACGTCCGGCGCGACCGAACCGTTCACTCATCTCTTTATCGCTCAAAATTCTGATTATTGCCTGAGAGATTCCGGCAATGTCTTGATGATTGACGAGCAACCCCGTCTCGCCATCCTTGACGACAGATGGAGTCCCGCCATGCGCTCCTCCGATCACCGGCTTGGCGTATGCCATCGCTTCGAGGAAAACTATCCCAAATCCCTCTTTTTCGCTCGGCATCACGAATACAGAGCAACGGCGGTAATGCTCGCGCAACTCCTCTTCCGGCAACCCTCCGGTGAAGCTCACGTATTGCGACACGGCGAGTTGCTCGGCCAACGCTTTCAAACGGGGAACATCATCGCCCCGTCCCACAATCCGGTAGACTACCGGCCCTAATTCGCGCACGATCAACGGAAGACTCTTGATCACGCTGTCTATGCCTTTATAACGATCCTCCTTCCCAATGCGGACTACGCTGAGAATTACCGGCGGTGTCGACGATGTCGCGGGAACGTGAGTTTGCATCTCCCAGTAAGGGTCTAACGAGCACGGGAATAGCCTGATTTTGTCTGCCGAGACGACCCTCTGTTCGCTTAATTGATTCTTCGTGTAATCGCTGATCGCAAGGACAAAATCCATCTTCTCTAAAGCCATGCGCTGGGCTTTTGTCAGCGGCTGCCAAACTTCCAGACCGTAGGTGATGACCCCGGTTTTCACGCCGGATTTGAATCGTGATAACACCAACGCGAGCGGTGCTAACGAGACATGCCCGAAAATGATCAAGTCGTACCGCGATGTGGCGATGTGCCGCAGGTAGTGACGGATGAATTTCGCTTTGCTCTTACCTGCGCCGACGTATGAGGCGAACCCCCCATTGACATAGCGCGTATCCGGCGCGGTGCTGTCGTTGAGCGCCAGCGCACTAAGCTGCGCGTTGTGGCGTTTCGCCCATCTTCCGGCAGCCAGGCACAGCGTGCGGCAGAACATCTGAATGCCGCCAGCGCATTCAAATGCTTCCGGCAGCACCAGGAGTATTCGTTTGTTTGAGAAATCCCCGTTGTTCGTCAAGATTCGTTAGCGTCTGAGAATATTTGGTCGGACTAGCCTAGATGTCGAGACAGTTCGTCGATCAACTTTCGGCGATAATTCGCCCACGTCCACTGTGCGGCTCTACGACGTGCCAGTTTTCCCATCTCGAATAGCTCGTCACGGTGCCGGAACGCCCATTCGATTCGCTCGGTTAACGCATCGACATCATGCGCCGCAACGCACCACCCTTCACGCCCATTCGTGATTAACTCGGGACCGCCGGTGTTCATCGTTGTCAGCACCGGCACTCCGGCGGCCATCGCTTCGCCGATGACGAGGCCGAAGCCTTCGGCCAGAGATGGAAAGACGAAAAGGTCGGCCTGCTGCATCACCTCTAACAACCGCACGCGCGGCAAAGCACCGAGGTGCTCGAAGCTTTCTGAAGTTTCAATAAGGTAATCGCTGCCCAGATGCATCCCGCCCGCGAGCCACAAACGCGCGTCTTTCAAATTGAGTTTCTGCCACGCCTCCAGCAAGTGAGGCACGCCTTTACGCAGTCCGATTTGACCGGCGAAGAGGATGGTAAAAGGACCATCCGGGCGATGCGTTCGCGCCGGGATTTCATCGGCGGGCGTGCCATACGGAATCTTGATTGTCGGCTTTTTCCCGAGCGTTTGACTGAAGCGTAAACTCTCCGCCGCCCACCCGCACGGAACGACGATTAGGTCGGCGAGTTCCAATTCGACGTTCTTGCGTTGCTGCTTCCACTGCGGTTCAACTTTGATGTCGAATGGCAATGACGGCCTCTCTTTTTTGGCGCGTGAGAGTTCGCTGGCCACACCCGCGTAGTAACCCAGCGGTAGTTCATAAACGGCGCGCGCATTTCGTCGCTTGGCGGCGGTGAAAGTCCATTTCGCGCCGTCTTCATATGCGTAGATGGCGTCCAGGTCATGCTCCAATTCTCTCGAAACCTGTAGGTCGTGGCCGCAGAACAATACGTCGTACCAGTTGACTTTTGGTGTCAGCCCGGCTGGCTTCAATTTCTGGCCGAGGCGTGAAATCGTCTCCCATAGAATGTGCGGACGCTGTTTGGCCTCAGGGATGTCCTCAAATTTTCGGTTCCGAAGACGTTTATCAGCATCAACGGGCAGCTTATCCGCCAGCATGGAGACAACGCCTCGGCTGGCGATGCCCTGCTCGAAGGAGCGAAGCCAGCGCACCTCCGACAGCGCTTTGGCGGCGTGATAGCTGTTCGGATTACCGTGTGGGTGCGAGATGGTGATCTTCAAGATAGTCTGAAGCGTGTGACTGGAGAGCCATCTGATGTTAGCTCTGCGCGCGAAAGAGTTGTTTACAACCTGGATGATCCGAGCGATTCGCGCGCCGACGTTTTCTCAATTCGTCTGTGCCAAATGGCTTCCTCAAAGACCTGTAAGTATGCTTTGGCAACTTCTGATTTTCGATGACGCGATAGGTGAGCTTCGCGGTGAGCTTCGTACACGGACAGTTTACCCGGGTCGCTCAACAGATCGGCTAGAGTTTGAGCCAACGCTTCCGCGTCGCCGTTCGGAAAAGCCACGCCACAGGAACCGACGGCATCCCTCAGTCCGCCGCCTTCTGAACCCACTACCGTGCAGCCGCAGGCGATGCCTTCCAGCGCGACGATCCCGAAAGGCTCGTGCCAGCGCGAGGGCACGACCAGGATGCGGTGCGCGTTTAAAATTTGGGGGAGTTCGCTATGAGTTTTAATTCCGGCAAAATCAATTTGATCGTGAACTCTTAAATCCTCCGCCTGCTGATGCAGCGCGGCCTTTTCGGGTCCGCCTCCGACAATGGTTAGGCGCGGGGTCAACCCGCACGCCTTTAGTTTCGCCAGCGCATCGAGCAGCAGGTCAGCCCCTTTGTCGGAAACCAGACGACCCAAGAAAAGAAGCTCTCTATCACGCTCGACCTCCGGCATCAATCGGAAGATGTCTTCACGGTACGTGTTAGGGATAACAGTTGATGGCACGGCGATGTGTGCGGCCACGGCGCGGCTAACAGAAATGCTGTTGGCAAAGCGGACGAGAAAATGCTTTAGGCGGTCCTGCCAGGCTAGGCGGCCATCGGCGCGTGTGTACCAGTTATTATGCGATACGACCCACGGTTTGAAAGTCAGAAACAGCGGCCAGATTCCCTTCAGGCTAATGTTCGGCTGAAAGAAGAGATCGCACCAACGAACCAGCTTTAAGAGTCGGAACGGGCTGGGTTGTCGGATGACCTTAAACGGAAATCGCTCGTCGCCTTTTGACGGAGTTTGTGAGACCAGTCTGACCTCATGCCCCTGCGCGATGAATTCATGAGCCAGAATCGAGACCAGAGTCTCAAGTCCGCCAATGCTTGGATAAAAAGCCGGAGAGTAGATCAGAATCCGCATGTGTTCGTTATTCAATGCTTTCCACCGGCGCCGGCAGCGGTCTCATCACCGGCCACGTCTGCCGCAAGGTGCTTTCTTCTGCCGCTAAAGCGCGACTCGATAATTTGTCGGCATTGAGTAAGGCGAAGACGGTGCCGATAAGAAACCACTGGTAGACATTCTGCGTATGCACGACTACTGCGCCGCCCGCGATCAAGGGAAAGATCATTGCCGCAAAAGCGGCGACCGCGAGCGTTTTATGCTCACGGTCGCGGATCATCACGCATGCCTGCCATAACACAATAAGGATGCTCAAACGCAGCAGCGTGTACAACAGAAACCCCACAACGCCCAACTCCAACATGACGCGCGACGTCTCACTCTCAACCGGGATGGGGATTTGTTCCCCCGTGTGGGTCAATCCAAGTCGCCTCATCAGGGCGGGAATACTGTTCTGCGTCGCGCCTATCCCATAGCCCAAAGCCCCGGCATAGGCCGCCTCGTTGAAGGGGAAACTGAATACCTCAACGATTCTTGCGTGCCCTTCTTCGATCTGCGCTTCACCACCAAACGCGCGGTGATATAAGCCCTCAACGGCCTGTGGAGAAACGGTAACGAGGGCCAGGTAAACCAGCACTGCCGCCACCGCGAATTGACGCAAGCGGTGCAGCGCGTCTTTCATTGAAGTGAACGCGTAGAAAACGAGTGTGATAATCAACAGATTAATAATCACGCTGCGACTGCCCGACATAAAAGCGCTAATGACCGTGGCTCCCATCACCACATAGTAAAGCCATCTGATCCCCAGCGGCAGGGTGCGTGTCGACCGAAGAGAAGTCAGACCGAGCAGCAAGGCGAACACAGTGGGCAGGTAGACGGTCAAACCGGAAATGAAAGAGAACGTACTGGTCACACGCACGTAGAAACTTCCTTCCGAGTCGGCGAAAACAGCAATATCACTGGCGGAACCGGCGGCATCATTCCAGGCATAGCGGTTCAGCGTAGACCCGGGGTTACCGTCCATGAACTGCCACACACCTATCGCCGCGACCGCCAGGGCAATGATGAGATACCACCTGAGAAAAGCAATTAGTTTCTCTTTCGTCGTAAACATCCTCGGCACGATAAAGATCAGAGGCATGTACAGGTAGTAAGCCTTGATGCCGAACAGGCTGGCCCAAAGGTGCGGCGCGCGCGGATTGGCCACCACGGCGAAGGCATAGAGGGCGAAGGCTCCGACCACTCCGGAGAACAGTTTGATTTGGCGTTTGATAATGAATGGCGGTTTACAGCGCTGTGCCAGATAGCCGATGATTATGGCGCACATCAAACCGTCCTTATAAAAGTAAACAAGCTCAGCATAAGAGGGTAGAAACCATTTCCGAATCGCTCCCTCGACGATCACAATCACCAGCAGCGCCTGCACACCGAACTCCCATTTTCTCCACGCCAGCACCCACAATCCGGCAGCAAGTGGTAGAAAGATTAGAGCAGCACTGTCCACCAAGGCCGGGAGATGAAGCGAGGCAAAGACGGCTCCGATTCCAACAACGCAAGCACAAAGCGTAAGGACCGTTGATTTATACGCACTCCTCTCGTTCTCGCGCTTGGAAGCAAACGGTTGCTCTAATTTAGTCAGGAGATTAGCGCTTTGGTAAGATATCAATGTGTTTGCCAAGCGACCGGTTTTCGCTTCAATATGAGGCTTGAGGGCTTCACACTTCAGCGAGAATAAAGATATGGTTGTCTCCGCCTTTGATTCCTTTGAGAAAGGGATTTACAACAGAGCAAACGAAACGAGAAAGGCGACCGGAAATCTCCGCCAGAGGGTTACTGGTCGCATGAGATAGCACGCGAAGCCCCGTATCGTTCAACATCTTCTCGAACATGTAGCTCTGGATGGGAGAAATGTGTGTGGGATCGTTGAGCCTTTCGTCCCGATCAAACATTCTGAAATTACCCGTCAGCAAAAATCGCAGGCGGCCTGCAACGCATTCAATATTCGGTGTGGTAATTAAAAGAACTCCATCTACACTCAGAAGATTTCGGCATTGCAGCAAGAAGTGTCTTGGGTTTTCAAGATGCTCTATCACCTCAATCGCAGTGATTGCAGCGAATGGCCCCGCAACGACTTTGGAAAAATCTCCGTTCAAATCTGCCTGCATGAAAGACATGTCATCCAGTGCGAAAGCATCGCCATCCCGATCAACGCATGTGACATGATGCCCGCATGCTAATAACCGCGCAGCCCATGCTCCCGTGCCAGCCCCCAGGTCTAAAACATTGGAAGGCGCAGTGACGTACCGCACTAACTCATGGAGGGCTGCCTCATGTAATCCACTGACAGTCTTTGCAGCAAGAGTGATGTGATTGCTGTTCGAGAGAACTCTTTCCATGCCCTTCCAAACTCCGGCATTAGAACTCAACCGGTCTTTGATTATGGCCCATTCCCTTGCGCATGAAATTTCTACTCTTCAGAGCGATGGCTTTTTCAATCGCGCACACCGTCGCCTCAGCATTCTCGCGCGGCGACCATGTTTCCATACGCCGACGCGCAGCCGCGCCCATCTCTTTTACGCGCGCACAGTCGTGGAGGATTTCACGCAAGATGGCGGCTAAAGCATCCACATCTCCGCACGGGTAGACGAAACCCGTCTCGCCTTCTTTGACCAAATCATAACCTGCACCCACACGGTCGCTGACTATCGCAGGCAGGCCGCAAATCATTGCTTCGTTGATTGGCAATCCATACGGCTCATGCTCGGATGGAAAGACCAGCACATCTCCGGCAGCGTAAACTTCCGGCAGGTGTGAGTATTTGATTAAGCCCGTGAAGCGCACGCGGTCGACGATTCTCAGCCGTTCGGTTTCGCTCCTGAGCGAATCCCCGAGAGGCCCTTCCCCGACCATCAAGAGGTAACTGCCCGGAACATTCGCCTGCGCGAAAGCCCTGAGCGCGTCGTGCGGGCGTTTGCGTGGGAGGAACTTGGCGCAGAAGACCACGACCGTGGCATCGGAAGGAATTTGCCAATTTTCCCGAATCTTCCCGCGATCAGTTTTCGCGGCGACGGCAGCGATAAAGTTGTTGTCAACGACATAAGGCGTCACGATCACACGCTCGTCGGGCACGCCCAGCGAGCAGATAAAGCGTTTCGAGGCGGTCGAAGGAACGAGCACCACATCGGCCACGCGGTTGTAGAGGAACGGGAGAATCTTTTTCTTCCACCTGGTCTTTCGACTTGCGCCGCTCGCGGGCTCAAGATAGGTGGCATCGGTCGTGAGCAGGAGCGGCTTGCGGCAAAGCTTGGCCGTGGCGATTGCCAGCCAGAAACTCACGTAGGAATGGCCGAACACCACGCAGCAGTCGGACTTCAGCACCAGCTTTATCAATCCCGGATTAATCAACCCGTAGAACTTACCGAGGCCCGGCAGCGGAGAGTAGTTAGAGACTTCTGTCCACCTATACCCGTCGAGCACAGGCGTGTCGAAAGCCTCTTTATTCAAATACTCAGGGTCACGCCAGAGCTTCACGTCTGGGAGGCCACAGTAAGCCGTCAGCACGTCCAGCCTCGGATGCTCGGCCATCAACCGTAAAGGCACAGCGTTCTGGATGGGTTGAGAAGAGACCAGCAATACGCTGTATTTCGCTTCACGCATGTGCCAGGCTCTCCATCAATAGCCCTTTACTTGCCAGACACGCCGCGAGAGTCTGCGCATGAATCGAAAGGGTGTGAGTTTGGTACCAGTCGTAAGCATTGTCCGCAATCAGTTGATCGACAGATAATCTCAGTTTTTCATCTTCGGAATTAACGAGGCGGTAATGTACGCCTGGCTTGAGTCCGTCCGCCGGCGCGGCGCTGCCGTAGGCGGCGATAATCGGCACGAGCCGGTGAGCGCAATAGGCGGCGAAGATGGTGGACTTACCGAGCATTTCTGCCGGGTAGTCCAGCACACCCGCCACTGCATCGAGTAGAATCCCTCCTACTTCTTGCGCCGGCACCTCTCCGTAGGCGATGACGGGCGCATCCATGACCTGTGCGGCATCGAAATCAAGTGGTCGCCCGATGTCCAGTATTTCTTCGATCTCCAGTACACTACAGATTCGATTCAACTCCGCAGCCGATCTTAGATACACCTGAATTCTTCGACCGCGCGTCCCGAAGACCACCAGGCGGCGGCGGCGCTCTGACAGCGAAGGCGGCAAAACTTCCGGCTCTCCGATACTCGAAAAGACCGGAAGGTGCTGCGACCGCAGGTGTGTGCCGAGGCCCATGTCGCGAACCTTCTCGGCGTAAGACTCCATGCTGGTGAAACAATGATCGCTCAAGCGTGCGAGTCGCGCCGCCAGATTTCTTTGCAACCGTGACAACCAGAAAGCGCTCGTCCACGGCGGACCTGACGCGTAAAGCTCATGGAACATCGTCAAGAGAAATCGCCCGCCGTCGTCGGCACGCCAGCGCTCGAAAGCATCCACCAGCCACACCGGACAACCACGTTTTGCATAACCGTATCCACCGTAATGAAGCAGCACGGTCATCTGTCCTTTACCGGACAGCAGACTGAATAAGTCAGCGGACGACTGCGCTAACAATTGGCTGACACTGAAACCCTCGATGCAGTCCGCACCCGACCGTGTTGGATCGCCAACAATAAAATGCGTCTCGACGCCGAAATCCTTGCGCATCTGGCGCGCAAGACTCAGCGCGTAGTCCCCGACACCATCAATTACAGGTGGCAGGCGCGGAATAATAGAGACTAACTGCATCACACTCAGAATTGCTCCAACGAGTGGCTATAAACCGCTCCTACTGTCGAACAGGCAGAGGAAGTAATGCAAACTCGACCGCCGCATCAAATTGAGAATGTTTTTTATTCTCTGATGCATTCTTATTCCCGACACCGGATTCAACATTTATCAGGATGCAGACGCCAAAGTTACGTACATCTTCGCCACCTGCGACCAGTTAAATGTGTCATAGTAATTGATCGGGATTTCAAGCTCCCGATCTGTCAGCGTCAGCTCAACAGGTGGCGGGAACGGTATCAATGTTTTGAAGAATGGCTGTAAATCCTCCGTCCCCCCAGATTGGGTGGCAAAGACGGGCATTCCTGACTCAAGCATTTCATTCAAAACCAATCCCCACCCTTCGACCTTGCTCGTAAAAAGACCAACATCGTTATCAGCTAGTAAAGAGTAAAGTTCCTTTCTCTCAAATGAGGGGATGATCTTGATCTTGCCCGACTGAAGAAGCTGACGTGCACAATCCTTCTCTGCTCCGGAGCCACATCCCGCGATGGTAAAGGTGTCTTGCGGCCGCAGTATGAGCCACTTTGAAATGAGATCGAGCAGGACGTCCGTGCCCTTGTGCGCTGTCCAGCGACCGATCCAAAGAAAACGAAGGCCATCGGTCGAGCGTTTCTTTCGTTGTCTCCGAACGGCGGCAAGCGCTTCTTGGTCAGATGTAGAAAGCGCGTTGAAATATGAAGTGAGTTTGCCACGCCACCACGGGAACCATTTTTTCATCCACTGAAGCTCCAAGCTTCCGAGACAAAGGATGTGCCGTGATCTTCTCCAGCCTTGTAACACTAAGAACAGGTGATACAAGGTGTATGCAGAATCAAAGGGGAGGCGGATAAGCTTCCTTAGCTCCTCTTTGGTCGGCTTGTTCAGGCCATTTACGATGTAGAGAATTTCCGGCTGTGTACTACGGGCAATTACCGGTGCTGCTTTGCTTATCTGGCGCGTGATAAAAGTTGCAGGACAGTCAATCACATCGAATGATCTCTGCGTTCTAATAAAATCGTCGAGCTTCGACCGCATCTGCCGAAGTGTTTGCCACCATCTCGTATCGGGCGGCAGCGGATGCGGTGACCAAAGCGTGACATCGTGCCCCTGTGCGCGCAATGCATCGCTGAGATTAATCGCCATCTGGCAGGCGCCGAATTCGGCTGCGAGCGGAGCATGTGTGACGATGAGGATGCGCATCGAGTGGAGGACGTGATTCTCAGGCCGCTTGAGAGATGTGGCGCGCCGAAGATCGGGCGTCTTCATAGACCCGCAAATGCTCACGAACGACAGTTGACCAATCTAAGGATTTAACCAGTTCGCGGCAGCGACTCTCGTACTCCGCGTACCGAGTTGGCGGTAGGTTAATAAGATGGCGAAGCGCAGCGGCAATCGCTTCACCGGAATTCTGTTCGACGATGAACCCGGTGCGCTCATGGTCTACGAATTCGCCCATCGCTCCGGCATCGGTGCAAACAACGGGCGTGCCGCAAGCCTGCGACTCCAATAGTGTGAAGCCCATCAGTTCAGGGACGGGCGTGTAGCTGCCATCGTAGGTCGTGTAAACAGAAGGGAGCACTGTCGCCAGAGCAGTGCGGTATTCATACAAGAGTCTGTGGTCGTTCGCATCGTGAACGAATTCGACTGCGTGATCGCCCACGAGTTCCCTGAGATGATTGTAGAAATCCTCGCTATACACTCGTCCTATTATCCTGAGCGTGAAGTCCGGACGCTTGAGCAGGCGAAAGCCTTCGATCAGATAGTTGATGCCCTTGTGCGGCAGGATGCGCCCGACGTAGAGAATCTTCTTTTCTCGCTTCAGTGAAGCGTCCGGGCAGAAGCGCGTGGTGTCAATGCCGCCCTTAATCAAAACTGTCCTGTCTTTCAGTTCGGGCGAAAGAAAGCCTGCGCCAAATTTTGAATATACAATCGCTTTTTGATAACGGTTTAAGACGGGTAACTTCTGGTTGAGCACGAGGCTTGCGCCGCCACCGTAATCGGTCACGAAGGTGCGTTTGCCGAGCCACGAAGCAGCCAGGCAGGCCAGGTCGGAAACAAGCGTGTGGACGTGATGAATGTGGACAATATCCGCCTCTCTTATCGCCGAGAGATAACGGATGCTGAGGGGGTTAACCTTGTTTCCGTGAATGAAGCGCTTAACCGGATAGACTTCGATTTTGAGGTCGCCATGCCTGTCAGATTTTCGTTGCGATGCGAAGCTAACAAGCGTCGTATCGACCGATTTCGCCATCCACCCTGACAACTCCGTCGGGTAGCGCTCGCCGCCTCCGATCACCGATGAATCGTCAAAGTAAGTGGGTGTGATGTGAACGACTTTCAAGTGTCAGAAGATCGCCTACTTGACGGCCTCAAGCTCAAAGTACAGGAACCACGCGGGGCAAATCCATGCGCATCGTTGCTCATAAAATTCTGGAAATTTGTTAGCCAGACGGCTGATGACAGACCTCGTCAGCCTATTACCGTTGAACTGCATGTGCTGTGCCCGCACACGGTATTTAGCGCTTGAGTAATAGGAGAGATCATGCCCTTCGCAAAAGTAATTAAACGAGGAGCGGCTGAGATGCCATCGGTGGGTCGGGTCAGCATATGAATTTACGCAGGAAAAGTGTGGCGTCGTTATTTTGAGCAGCCCGCTCGGTTTCAAGATTCGATGCAGCTCTTCCATCGTCCTCGGAATGTCTGCCAGATGCTCTATCACATCAAGGCATTCGACATCGGAAAAAGAAGAGTTCTCGAAAGGATAAGGATATTCATCCAAGTCCCAAACCACGTCAGGCGCAACCTCTGGCGACTTATCCAATCTAACCACGTTCTGTTCAGCAGGCCGTTTGCCACACCCTATTGAGAGGATCATCCGAATAACCTTTCAAATTCCAGTTACAAGTCTCTCCCGTCTCGAAAATCCCTGATAAGTCAGCGCAGCGTTAAGTATAAACGTTGGGATGACAGAGAGAATACCGAACCAGAGCACTCCGTCCAGCGTCGAGATATCAAGCAGCAGCAGCAGGAGCACTTGGATGGTGAGAGTACCCGGTATGTTCAGCCATGAGTGCTTGATCCACGCCTTTGAGGAGTTGAGCGACCACATCGTGGCGACGATGGAACTGGAAGCGGTCATCAGCATCATCAGAACCAACTCGCTACGCAAGTGTGAGTATTTGCTGCCCAAAATCCAGAGCAATTGATCGGGGAAAAGCGTGGCCAACGCCACCAACATCATACCGAACAAACAATAGCCGATGAGAATCTGCCAGTAGCGACGTTGCAATTGGCGCGGCGACTGGCAGCGCGCGAAAGTGGGCAGGACGATGCTGGTCATCACCGCGCCGATGACGGAAAAGATAATCCCTAACCTTCCAAGCGCGCCGACCTCGGCAACGTTCCGTGTGCTTCCGAAGATGCTGATGAGCCAAACAATGAGTTGTCCCTGCACACAATAGAAGACGGCGTTTGGCGCTTGACTCTTGACGATCCCAAGCATTGTCGCGCGGTCTTCCTCACTAACGGGGGCATCAACGTCAACGCTGTCCGTCACCCAGCGCTTGAGCAAGAAATATTGAATGAGCAACGCGAATAGCGCGGCGAAGGTGGCGACCGCCGCGTTCAAAAAGATGAAGTACGCCGCGACGAGCAAAGCCAATCGGGAGACGGCGCCCATTAAGTCCAGTTTCTGCACTCGACCAATCTGTGAGTGGAGACGCGGAACGTTCATCAGGACGCCGGTTGACAACTGATAGTTCAAACTCAAGAGCACCGCCAGCGTGATGACGCATGTATAAACGCTCGAAGCGCCGTTGCTCGTGAGCATCCAAACCAGAATCGGTGTCACGACCACGACTGCGACCGCCGCTAGGTAACGTCTCAAACGCAGCGCGGTGTTGATGAGCTGGCCGAAGCGGTGAGGGTTCTTCCACACCCTCCCACCTATTGAGGACAGGCTGATGCCGATGCCTGCATCAGCCAGAATGTTCATCGTGCTCTGCATGGCAAAGGCAATGGTAAAATAAGCGTACTCAGTCTGGTTCAGCGTTCGCACCAACAGAATGCTGCTCGCCACGCCAATCGCTTGCACAATCAATTGCGCTGAGATGAATTTACTGAGTGTCTTTCCCCAGTAAAGAACGCGTGGAGGGGATGACTCGGCGGGATAGGCCGCGCGTCCGGTATTGAAAACAAAGCGCCTGTCTCTTATTTTCATGCGGGCAGAGTTCAGTAAAAAACGTTATAACATTATCGAATGGCACGCTGGATGAGATTACGTGGGGAAAAGAACTGGCGCGCCGGCTCTTTGGTCTGATTGTAAGCAGGCATGCCGCTGATCACCATCGCTGGCGTCTCTTCAACGCACATCCGCGCACGATTTTCGCCATGAGCTTTAATCAATACAGCATAAGCCTGGCAAAGAGATTTCCGGGGCAGGTCTTGGCCATGTGCATTGGAAGCAATGACGACCTTACTAATGTATTTGCGTACGCACTGCGCCGCAAAACGCTGCACCTCGCGTCCGTGTGCGCCGGTCACGCTCGCCGCGTCTATCTGCAAGAGGACGTCGCCGGCGACCCATCGTTCCAGGCGGGACGGGTTTTGCCGAAGAGCAGGACTGCATTCGGGTCGCGAAACAACGACGGAGAACCCTCGCCGGGCGAGTTCGCTCCACACCATTTCCGCTTCGTGAGGCGTGTGCAGTGACGGCATAGAAACAAGGATATAGCGCCCACCTGCGAGCGCTAGTTTCGCGCCGTAAGTGTCGGCAAGCTTCGGTAGGTCAGGACTGAACTGCATCAGAAAGCCAAGTTTCAAAGAAAGACTGACGCCCGTCTCCCGCTCTAGCGCTTCGAGGTTTCGCTGGCAATCAGTGAAAGCAAGGGGCGGCTTCGTGGCCCCGGCCTCCCAGCGCGGCGTGGCGACAATAGTATGCACACCCTCCTGATATGCCAAACGGCACATCTCCAGCGACTCGGTGAAATTTTGCGGACCACAATCAGCGTGGCTGATGACATGACAGCGTAAATCAATCATGAGAACAATGACTCCGTCGTAAACAAAGTTTTTGAGGACTCGGGCGAAAGTCTCAAGCGCCGGAGGCCATTTGGTCGGTCTCTTCTACCGGGCGGCCGTTAGACTCCTGATAGTACTGACGGTAATAGTAGTAATCCTGCGAGCGCGTGCTGACGTTATTAAGGATTACACCAAAGATCTTGGAGCCGACATCGGATAAGAGTTGCCGCGCGCGGCGGACGGCTTGACGGGAAGTTTTCCCGCTATGCACGACGAGCAGCACACCGTCTACCATCGTTGAGATGACGACTCCGTCAGTGAAGGACCCGATGGGCGGCGAGTCGAAGACAACATGCGTGAAACTGGATTCGAGAATCGCGATGAGCCTCACCATCTGTTCGGAACTGAGGAGTTCTGCCGGGTTAGGGGGGATAGTTCCCGAGGGCAGCAGATACAGGCCGCTCGGATCATGCTGAAAGATGATGCAGAGTATCTGCGCCTCATTCATGTCACTTGCAAGAATGGTGCTCAAGCCACTTTGATTCTCGATCTCGAAAATGGAGTGGACGCGCGGGCGGCGCATGTCGGCGTCAACGAGCAGCACCTTGGCTCCGGTTTGCGCAAGACTAAGCGCCGTGTTGACCGCCGTTGTGGTCTTTCCTTCACTCGGCACGCCCGACGTGACCAGCAGCGACTTCGGCGCGCGCCCTGCCGTTGACAGGAGCACAGAGGTGCGTAAGTGTCTGTAGGCTTCCGCGAGCGGCGCGGGCGCGTCAGGATTCATCATCAGCTCAGGAGCCATGTGCCCGTTACGGCGCTCCGAAGCGCGTGTTGAAGCAACCAGCCGTCGTTTCGACGAGCCGCTGACAGAAGGAATCACGGCGAGCGCAGGTAAGTGAAGCAATCTCTCCAAATCGTCGGTTGAACGAACCGAGTCGTTCAGGTACTCGAGGAAGATTGCCAGACCCACGCCGGCTGCAAGAGAAGAGAAGAGGGCGAGCAAAACGCTTCGCAGACGCTGCGGGCCCGTCGGCACATCGGGCACCAGCGCGTAGTCGAGGACGTAAATGTTGTTGGGCGTTCCCGCCAGAATCACATCGTTCTCTTTTGAGCGCTGGAGCAGTCCGTCGAGCAGGGTCTTATTCGTCGCAATCTCCTGCTGGATGATGCGGTAATTGATCGCGGCTTCGTTCTGTGCGACCGTCTCGCCGCGTTGCCTGCTGAAGGAATCTCTGAGCGCTTTCTCGCGGTTAAGCGCCTGGCGGTAGCGCGTTTCGAGATTAGTGGTGATGACTGACATCGCATTACTGCGCATGTCGCTCACCTGCTTTTCGAGGACAGCGATTTGCTGCTTGACCTCTTTGACTTCCGGCCACGCCTGAGTGTTCTCGACGAGCAGTTGCGCCAATTTCTCGCGCAGCGCGGCCAACCTCTTCTCACCATCTTTGATTTCCGTCGCGTCCCTTTGGGCTAAAGCACTGGCCGCGCCGGGAGCGAGCGCAGCGCGGTAGGCGGCCTCGGCATCGCCGCGCGCGTTTTCTGCTTCGAGCAATTGACCGTTGAGTCCCGCGAGACGTTCGACAACAGTGTTCTGGCTGGCGTCGAGCGAGATGATCTGGTTGTTCTTGGCGTAGTTGACAAGCCGCTCTCCGCCGCTGCGAATTTGCGCCTGCAAGTCCGCGACGCGTTTTTGCAGGAAATCTCCGGCGGAGGCGTTGGTCTCGGTCTTCTTCTCGAGGTTTAAGAGCGCGAAGGCATCGGCCACGGCGTTGACGATCTTCGCGGCTATTTGCGGGTCGGCGTGAGTGAAACTGATGTCAATGAGTCTCGTGTCTTTCACCCACGAACCTGTCCGCGTCTCCTTGACCGGCTCTATTTTGAGTCCACGCCTGATAGCATCAACTGAGGGGGCGAGGCGCTTCGCTTCAATCATGTCGTCGCGCGATGTGGCCGGCGCCACCGTTCCCGTCAGTGGCACCTCTTCGGCCGTCGTCTTCTTCTGCTGCGCACCGTTACTATCACTGCTGCCCATGCCGACCACGCGCAAGAGATTCTGCCAAAGGGAGCGGTTCTGTTCAGTCTGTGGTCTGAGGAATGCTTGGTTATGTTCGAGGTCGAGCGTCTTCACGACGCGTCGCAAGAGTCCCGGGCTGGTCAAAATTTGCAGTTGTGTGTTGAAGTAGGTCGGATCATTTGTCGGGTTGTTGATCACGACAGAAGAGGCATTGGCCGTCGCGCCAGCCGCCAGATTGTTCTCCAGATCAACCTGCACTCGCACCTGGGCGGTGTAAATGTCGGGCTGGCGTGCTGCGTTGATGGCTGCCAGCATCGTCACCGCCACCGTAATAGCGAGGACCAGCCACAGGTGCTTGCGCACCGCACGCCAGTATTCGCGCAGTTGATTCTCATCGCCGCCATCCTCCACACCGTAACTGGCATATGACGGCGGCAACGGAGGAGTTTCGATAAGTTTTTCTAAACCTTGCACTGCCGCCAGGGCCCTTTTTTTCCCATCTTCTTGCATCACAGCACCTGAAACTTCAACACGGGTTTATGGTTTAACTGTCGTCAGACAATTAACAGGAACTTAAGCTTTAAGGGTAAGAGCAGTCTGTCGTCATCGGATGACTTGCACGGGAAGTTGGCCGATTGTCGGCACCACAGCGCCGGCAAGAGTTCTGAGGAGTCTTTTACTGCCCGATGTCGGAACATCGATTATGTCATTCGGCTGGAGGGCGATGTCCGGGGCGTTCCGCTCGTTAATGGCTTTCAGATCCACATAGATTTCTGTCTTCGCATTGTTCCCCGGCGTTTGCCTGATGATGCGCACCCGATGACTTTTCGTGTCCGGCATGGTGCCGCCGGACATCGCGACGGCCATCGACACGGTGACCGGCTCTTTCAGCGGGACGGAGCCGGGCCGCAGGACGTTCCCTACAACGTAGGCCTGTTCGGCTTCGGGGAGGTTAATGACATCCCCCGGCTGGAGGTATGGATTGGACGGTTCTTCTCCCTTCAACGTGTCCTTCAAGCTGAAGAAGAAGACGGTGTTAGCGATGTCTGGCGCGGCGTACGTTTGAGAGGCGGCATCCGCCGCATTACAGTTGAAGCTGCCGCCGGCGCGCACGAGTTGAATGCGCCCCCCGGCACGCTCGCTTGCGCCGCCCACCGAGTTCAGCACCTCCTGTAAACGGACGCGCCGCCGCAGTTGAAACTGGCCCGGTTTGACTACCGCGCCAACCACTGTGACGGGCTGCGAATTGTACTCTTTGACGAAGACATCAACGTAAGGATCATTCTTGTACCTCTTGTATAACTCGCGAATCTTCACGGATAGCCCCTTGGCCGTCAGACATGCCGCTTGGACCTCGTCCTCGATCATCGGGATGCGGATCGTCCCGTCGTTTTCGACAAGTACATTATCGCGCGACAGCTCAGGGCTGAAACGCACACTGATGGTGCGTATATCGAGCACGTCTCCGGGCCCGATAAGGTAACGTTTCTCCGGCGGGATGGCAGATGCGTAACCATGGGCAGTAACGGTCGCGGGGGCGGCTGAAATCTCAGGGACAGTAGCGGGCCCTGGACTTCCTCCCGATTGTTGAGCGCTGACGTTTTGCACACCTTGAGCGAGCGCGAATAACGCTGTGATAAACGCGTATATCAATTTGTCCGCACGAAACGTCAAAGAATCTTTTCTTTTCATCATTTCACCTCGACCCAGAGCAACACCCTCATAAACAAAGTTCCGGCGTCACTCGACTGGAATTGTTATCTACTTCCCAGTCCCATTCGTCGCGCCATCAGCGCTTCGCGCAGGTGATTTGGATGGGCGAGATCAAGCACAGTATTGCTAAGGGTGACCAGCAACTCTTCGTGCTCGCGGTAGAACGCCCCCGTCAGCGGCTGGTCGCCGGTCTTTCTGACGATTCCCTCCCGCACCCACTGCCAGAATTGCGTTTGCGTCGTCCAGAACTGCTTGCGGTCACGACTGATGACAAGCGCCGTCTTCTTCTTTTTCTTCTTTGTCTTGGTCAAAATAAACGCCCTCCCACGTCGATTTACGCCGTACTTCACCCCTCGCCTGCTCTCTCCTGTTGGCCGGGCCGACAGAAGAGTCACGCCATACCCCGAAGGGAAGCCTCTGATGCGAGAGGCAACTTCAGCAATGTTCCCTCAAACCGCTAGTGCAAAAACCATCAGACCTCTTTGGATAGATGGGAAATGTGCGAAGATTGCAGCGATGAAAGAACCAATCTTCGTGCGCCCCTGATGTGAAAACGAACTTGAAAAGTTGCGTACCGCTCTACGTTCCAGCCAGGCTTTTACTGTGCGCCGTAGCCAGATTCGGCTCTCCAGTGCTTCTGGGCAGACGCCGCGACGAATCGCCCGGCAACTTGGTTGCGCGGACCAAACGGTGCGCAACGTGCTGCGCTCGTATGAGAGGGAAGGCCTGGCCTGCCTTGAACAGAAATCTTCGCGCCCGAAAACACCCACCCCGGAACTCGATGCCGGGAAGCGCGAACAGTTGCGTGCCATCTTGCACCAAAGTCCACGTACCACAGACCGCGCGCACTCGCTCTGGGCACTCAACACGGTCGCCGAAGTCTGCTGTGGGAAGGTGCTCGCACGTGCCCAGGTCAGTGATGAAACCATTCGCTCGGCACGGCGGCGCCTCGGTGTCAGTTGGCAGCGTGCGCGAGATTGAATCACGAGTCTTGACTCGGAGTACGAGCGGAACAAAAAGCTCGCGAACGGCTGATCCGCCCGGCCGAGAAGCAGCCCGATTGGGTGTTGGGTAATCTGGATGAAGTGTGGTGGTCGGGCCTTACTCAACCCAAACCGCACAGTTGGACAGAGGGTGATGGGTTGCAGCGCGGCGCGGCGCCGGGGGGGAATATCCGTTGGGCAATACACAATGTAGATGCCACTCCGCCTCTCCGGCGCACGCTCGTCACACGCGACCCTCTGATATTCTATGCTCAGCTTGCTGAGGAGCCCCGCCAGACTACGCCGAACGGTGCTGTAACTCATGGAATCCGTAAGCTGCATGAGCCGGCGAATGGTGAATCTGCCAATGGAGGTCTGCGCTGCCGCGACCTCGGCACGCATTACTTGGTACAACCGATTTTCAGACGGCGTGTGACTGAGGATCAGCAATGCCATCGCCCCCGATCCTCCGGTGGGTCAATCAGCTCCCCGGAAGTGGTGCTCACAGCGCACACTACACCTGAATGGTTTTGCCTGGGAGGCATTAGCTATATCTTCAATATCAGATTAATCCGAACGTTGTCCGAAGAATAATGTGAATCGGGGGTTGAAAACTAATAGATAGAAAGCAACAGTTGGTTTTCCGAAACCATCAACCATCAAGCTGTCGGTTGCACGAACCGTGCCGGCTTTCTGGAAGTCAGTGTGGTCAATCAACCACTTGAAGAAACTCTCCATCGGCTGACACCGCCGACGCACCAGCCGATGGTCGCATTTTACGGTGCTGCTCAATGCTGTGCCGGGCGGCTTCTTTCACCGAGCGTCAAGACTTTTTGGTGGCTCTTTCGAGCATCGCTTGGCAACCAACCGTGGAATCGCTTTTTTCTCCAACACACTGTTCAAGTGACCGCACACGTAGATGGTCGCCAGTTAGTGATCGGTAAAATGTGGCTTGGTAGTATTGCTCAAGCGTTGATGACAAGTTTCTGAACGAGTCTCGTGTATGTGACAGACCAGAATATCGAGTTGAATCAGTTGAATTTTCTGTGTAAGAACATTCTACCAATGCGGCTGCCAGGTCCGTCATTTCAACCCATGATTCACATATATACACGTCTGGAAGTGATTTGGCTAGGCCAACATCGCGGAAGCTTCTTAACTTAGCACGCAATGATGCGTCCCCTTTGTAAGCGGCGGTTTTACCATCCGCCAGATTTAGCAAGTGTTTTCGATCCGCCTCTGGCAGCAATAACGGAAGGATCAAAGCAATATCCTCTGTCCACTTGCAATGCGGCACCCCCTATCTAGACATTCGTGCGAGACGCTACGCGGTGCTGGTTCTCCGGCTCGCCATTCTTACTTCTTAAGGCTAATCCTTTGCGCCTGCTTCTGTGCTTTGAGCGCAAGTTCAGTTGCGAGGAAGCAGTGTGCTTGCGACATCGCGGTTTCCGCGCGATTGACGATGTCGAAGACGAGTTGCTCTCCGTAAGGGAGCGGCTCTTTGCTGCAGTCGAAGTACTGCACGCCTTTCTGATCCGCGAGGAATAGATGGTTGGCCCCGGCTCTTCCGGCGATGTCAATGTTCTTGCGAACTTCGATGTAGCCGTCCGTACCGAGGATTGTCAGGCGTCCATCCCCCCAAGTGCTCAGACCGTCTGGTGTGAACCAATCGACGCGGATGTATCCCGTCCCCCGATCACCGCGCACCGTCATATCGCCGAAATCTTCAAACCTGGGGTGTTGTGGGTGATGAAGGTTGCCGATCTGCGAGGCGACTACTTCGGCTTCGGTCGATCCGGTGAAGAAAAGAAACTGGTCGACTTGATGCGAGCCGATATCACAGATGATGCCGCCGTAGCGTTCGCGGTCGAAGAACCACGCCGGACGCGATTTCGGGTTTTCGCGGTGCGGTCCAAGTCCGATGGTCTGAATGACACTGCCGATGGCCCCGGCTTTGATTAGTTCTCCGGCCCTGATCGTGGACGGATTTTCGAACCGCTCGCTGTACATGATCGAGTAAATGCGTCGTGTCTGCTGTTGCACGCGGCGCACTTCAGCGAGTTGTTCGAGCGAGGTGATGCCCGGCTTGTCCGCCATGAAATCCTTGCCGTGGCGCATCGCTTTGATGCCGAGTGGCGCGCGTTCGTCCGGGATTGAGGCACTGACGATCAACTGAATCGAGCCGTCTTCAAGAATCTCCTCCGCACTTCGGGCCAGTTTCGCTTGCGGGAACCGCTTCGAGAAAGCAGCGACGAGGTCAGGCTCCTTAGCGAAAACAGAGACGAGTTCGCCACCACCACGCAGCACAGCCC
>JACDEG010000679.1 GCA_013816505.1 Pyrinomonadaceae bacterium
GGCGAACATCCTCGCCGGCTGCGCGCCTTGCTTACGGACTCCGGCTTTCAAGGCGCAGTTTGTCTGACATTCCCGTATTTCCTTCAACGCACCTCTGACGATCAATACAGCTTTCCGGAAAACGACCTCCACTCAATCTTTACTTATCAACGTAAGACAAGACACTCTACTTGTTTGATTGGAGATCCCCCCAATGAAGAAACTACTGCTTTCTCTCGCAGCACTGGCCGTCCTCGGACTCCCAAGCGCGGTTGCAGATTGACAGCGCAATTACACTTCAATTAGGATGCGCGAACGTCCGAAAGTTCTTGTTCCGCAATATCATATACGCCACTACGTCCTGAAATAGTCACTGGTCATCAAGGCTCTTAAGCTCAGGGAATCTCCTCTACAAATCTTATGGGATCGATCAACAATCGGATGATTGCTGTTATGAGGCTCGTGATGGCCTTATCGATCCTGTGTATCTACTATTTTGACGGCGTCTCAGCCGGGCAACACGCCGCTACTCCGACCGTCGCCATCTTAATTTGTTACAGCATCTTTAGCGCCCTACTTTACGTTTTTGAATTGTACCAACGCCCCCTGATCCCGGCGCTGACGGCGCATTGGATCGATGTCGGGTGGTACACGTTGCTGATTGCCGTCAGCAACGACGTCAACAGTATTTACCTGTACGGCTTCTTCTTCTGCATCCTGATCGCCTCGTTCCGCTGGGGATTCAAGTCAGGCCTGCGCGTTGTCGTCGTGTCGGCGTTGATCTTCATCATCGTCGGCCTGATTACGGCGCCGGTCGGCACGCAGATCGGCCTCAACCACTTCTCGATCCGCCCGGTTTTCTTGACGGCGCTCGGCTACATGGTGGCCTACTGGGGCGGGCAGGAGATCACACTCAAGCGGCGGCTCGCGCTGCTCAGGGTAGTCAACACGCTCTCGAACCCGCGCTTCGGCGTCGACCGCACTATCGGCTCGGTGATGGAGCGACTTCGTACCTTCTACGAAGCCGACGTCTGCTTGATGGTGATGGCCGACCTCCAGACCGCGGACTACCAACTGCGCCGCGCAGACCACCGCCACCCCGAACAGGCCGTCCACGCCGAAGCGATTTCGGCGGAGATGGTGTCACGCCTGCTGGCGCTGCCCGCCGCTTACGGCATCATCTACCGCAACGGCAATTGCGGGCAGTGGTGGCGGAGGTGGTCACAGCACTGCCTGGCGATTGATGTCGAACAGAACGTGCGCCCGGCGGTGCCACGGAACACCGTCGGGGAACTCGCTACGGCGCTCGACTCGCAATCGTTCATCACCGTCCCGATGCGGTATCGTAACGAGTACGTCGGCAGGATTTTCTTGACCTCGTCGCGCGCCGCCTTCCAATCCTCGGACGTCGGCTTCATCCTCCAAGTGATCGATCAGGTGATGCCGGTCATCGACAACATCCGCCTCGTCGACCGCCTTGCGCTGGACGCCGCCGAGTATGAGCGCCAGAAGATCGCGCGCGACATTCACGACAGTGTCATCCAGCCCTACATCGGCCTACAGATCGGGCTGACTGCGATTCGCCAGAAACTCAACCTGGGAATCGACGTCACCCACAACGTCGAGAGCCTGCTCCAGATTACCGGCGAAGAAGTCGCCGACCTGCGCCGCTTTGTGACCTCGCTGAAGTCCAACCGCGAACAGGCCGATAATCTTCTGCCAGCGGTGCGGCGCTTCGCGGCCAAGTTTGATAAAGTCTCCGGAATTAAAGTGGAGGTCGACGCGCCGACCGACATTCGCGTCAACGACCGCCTCGCCGCCGAAGTTTTTCAGATGATCGCCGAAGGTCTCAGCAACGTTCGGCGCCACACCGAATCGCGGCGGGTAGCGATTGGAATCGCCTGCCGCGACAATCAACTCACCGTGCGGATCACTAACGACAACACCAACGGCTCAGCCGCCGATATTTTCGCCCCGCGCTCAATCACGGAGCGCGCCGCCGCGTTGGGCGGGCGCGCCCACGTCAAGACGGAAAGAGATGGCGACACCGTGATTACGGTTGAAATACCTCTTTAAGACGCTAGACACATCGTCGTTACATTTATGTCCGCACCCGACCCGAACCCGATCCGTGTGATGATCGTTGACGATCACCCGATTGTGAGCGCCGGGTTACGCATGCTGCTTGAAAGCGACCCCGCGTTGTCGGTCGTGGGCGAGGCCGGGAACAGTGCCGCCGCGCTCGCCCTCGCCGTCGAAACGCAACCGGATGTCATCCTTCTCGACCTCGACCTTGGCGGAGAAAGTGGACTCGACATCCTGCCGCAGTTGCTCAGCGTCACCGAGAAAGCGCGCGTTATCATCTTGACCGGGTTGCGCGCCCCAGAGACTCATCACCGTGCATTACAACTCGGGGCGATGGGGCTGGTCTTTAAAGAGAAGACATCCGAAATTCTAATTAAAGCGATTAGAAGGGTCCACGCCGGGGAAGTGTGGTTCGACCGCTCGATGATGGGCACCGCACTGTCGAAGATGTCGCGCGCACGCGAGGCTTATGAGCTTGACCCGGAAGTGGCCCGCATCGAGTCTCTGACCGACCGCGAGTGCGAAGTGATTATGCTTGTCGGCGAGGGGTTGAAGAACAAGCAGATTGCCGGGCGCTTGTACATCAGCGAGACGACCGTCCGCCACCACCTGACATCTATTTTCGATAAGCTCCAAGTCACCGACCGGCTGGAGCTACTGATCTACGCCTACCGCCACAGACTCGTCGATTCATCCCGCAAACCCGCGCCGGTCTCTCTACCGTCTTCGCACGAAGAGCGTTAGTCATGCCCCAGAGACTTCGCCGCTTGCCGTCTTTCCAGTCGTTTAATTGCCCTGTTAAAAAATCATTTGCTGAAGTGGCGGTCAGAATCGTTCGGTGCCACCCAGTAAGTGCCCGATCATCATCGCGGGAGGGGGCACATTTGTGTCATTCGATACTAGCG
>JACDEG010000680.1 GCA_013816505.1 Pyrinomonadaceae bacterium
TACACGCGCCCCGGTTGCCATCTCTGCGAAGAAGCCAAACAAGAAATCTTCGCCGCCGGCTGTCATGACGAATTCACTTTCGAAGAGATAAACATCGACACCGATTCATCGCTCGCCCGACTCCACGGCCTTGATGTCCCGGTTGTAACCGTTAACGGAATCGTGACCTTCAAACACCGTCTGACCGCCGTCGAGTTCAAGCGGCAATTGCGGAACCGACTGCCCGCCTAACGATGCTTAAAAAAGCCGGAAGTTGGAATTTGCGAATAGGATTTGGTCAAGCCACTAGACGGGCCACTCGAACAAGCGTTGCCGGGAAATTCGCTCGTCGATTTATGACCGTCCTCATAAGTTTAGAGCTGCCCACTTCCGTGTGAGCCGCTCTATGCAGCGAAACAAAACCACCCGCGAGCTTGTCTGCTCGCGGGTGGTTCAATGTCTGGCGAGGGTTGCTGCGCTACACTTTTTCGCGCTCGTGAGCTTTACGTCTCTTACGCACTGCTGCCCCGACTCCTGCCAGCCCTGTGCCGAGTAACAGCATGGTAGTCGGTTCAGGAATAGGTTCTGTAGCACGTATGCCTTCACGGAACCACAGGTCTCGTGAAGAGACTGGATTCCCAAATGCGATACTCCTGCCGCGGGTGTAGGTGTCAGAGTCACTAAAAACAGGGAGATAGCCCCCCGACACGAGGTATAGCTCGATCACGTAGAGATTCTCCGGTACGAGCGGGACCAGGGACGGGAAGTCAAAGCGCAATACCGCCCCCAAGCCCCCCGGGCCGGGTGGGAGATTGGCATCGACAGTGGCCAAGCTCGTCCCGATGATAGTTCCGCTGATGGAGCCGATCCGGATGTTCACCCCACCGACCGAGTTAAGCATCCTGGGGCCGATGAGTATTTCCACCACATTCAGCCCACTAAAAGTCGGGGTGAACTCTTGCCCCAGAGGACTAGCGCCAAAACCAAACCCGCCGGTGGCGGGGAAGCCATCATTTCTCTGATCAACGATGACCGGATCTGCTAACGCACTAATGGTAGACAGACACAGGAATAAAGTGACGACGGAGATAACCCTTACCCACTTCACTAGATGGGACGGACCTAGATTGGACGGACGCTGTTTCATCTCTCTCAAACCTCCATTTCAGGTTAATTGCTGCCGGCAAAGGGCAAGAGGCGTAGCCAGTAGCGTGAGCCGGGGGAAAGAGTCGGCTCTGAAAGGCCAGCCTGAAAGTTATGCTGAGATGCGAGACCATATCCCAACTCTAATGGAGCGTCAATAGCTGTCATTAGCTCGTATCGGCTCCTACTACTGGCAGAAGATGTCGAAGCAGTCGAGGTTCACTATTCGCTTCGTGCAAGAACACTTGCCGCCGCGCCTGAGAGTGTTCAGGTGACTGACGACTCCGCAAAAGTGATCAGGCGGTCAGCCATCCAACAGAGTTCAAAGTTTCTTCGCGTGAGCGTCCAAGTGGTCACGCTTGAATTCCCTACACGCCGGGTAAAACTCATTCCTCCCACTGAAGAGAAGCTTTTGACACACCGAACTCGCAAACAGGCGGAGAACTTGCGGTGCGCTTTGCCGAGCGGTCGAAGTCGTGCTGGTTCCTGAGTTGGTACGCGGCGGCGCGATTGATCGGCCTGCCGCCGCAAGCCGCGGTTGTTGAAGTCTTCAGGCGGGTGCCGCGTTTGTGCAAAAGCGGGCGCTAGGCGGCAGATGAAAATGAACATGAGGAGCGGGATTCAACACTCACACGTGTGTGGCCGTCGGTCGCTGCTCAAAGTGGAGCGTGGCCGCTTTCTCTTCGACCAGTTCGAAGAGTCGTTCGCGCTCGCGCTCATCCGTCGCCTGCCGGTAG
This sequence comes from Pyrinomonadaceae bacterium, assembly GCA_013816505.1. Classification (GTDB taxonomy): domain Bacteria; phylum Acidobacteriota; class Blastocatellia; order Pyrinomonadales; family Pyrinomonadaceae; genus JACDEG01. The sequence goes on from JACDEG010000680.1 coordinate 1,860, forward strand.
GCGGTCAGCAACTCTTTCAGCGAGGCGAGGTCGCGGTATACACCGGCGTCTTCGACCGGAGGCGTCAGGTACGAGATTAGTTCGGCGTACGACCGACGGCGCGCAATCGAGCCTTCCGAAGGGTTGTTGACGCTGTAGATGTAGACGTGCGGCAACTCGCCGATTAAGCGATCCGGCCAACACTCAGCCGAGAGTCCGACTTGCTTACCCGGCATAAATTCGAGAGCGCCGTGCGTGCCGACATGCACCACTGCATCAGCCCCAAAGATTTTATCAAGGTAGACGTAGAGCGCCGCGAAGCCGTGATGTGGCGCGCCGCTGTGCGCCATCAACAGGCGCATCGGGTCGCCTTCGTAGCCGAACGTCGGCTGCACGCCGATGAAGATGTTACCGAGCGCGATTCCCTGAATCATCAGGTCACGCCCGAAAGAGTTAATCGATCCCGGCGCCGCGCCCCACTCCGTTTCAATCTCCGCGGCGTGCGGACAGAGGCGACGATACTCGTCCGCGCTCATGCGGTAAGCAACGTTCGCCGCCGCTCCGTAACTCTCGGAGTTACCGCCGAGCAGAAGTTCACGCAGTTGGTCGGCGTCGGCGGGCACTTCGACGCGGTAGCCTTCGCTCTGTAAGCGGAGCAGAGTTTCGTGGAGGCTGGGGAACACGTCGAGGTCAGCAGCCGTGCCGAGGTTGCCCTTGTTCGGCGGGAAGCAGAAAACGAGCAACGCTAGTTTCACTTGATCGCGGGCGGTGTTGCGCAGATGATTCCAGCGACTGAGGCGGCGCGCGATGCGCCGGCAGCGGTCTTCGAGCGGGATGGGAACGGAGTCGTGCGCGCTCATCCCGCCGAAAACGAACGGCTCGGTCGCGCCGTCGATTTCGGGAATCGCAATCTGCATCCCTGCTTGCACCGGATTCAGCCCCGTCGCCGACTCGCGCCACGCTTCAACCGTCTGCACGTCAAGGCTGACCGTCGAACGGAACGGTCGGTTCAGATCGCTCAAAAATTTGACGGCTGCTTCGCTGTCGTTCATCGCCGGGCCGCCGACGAAGCTGAAGCCGGTTAGTGAAATGATCTGACTGACACGCGACGCGCCATCCATACCC
>JACDEG010000218.1 GCA_013816505.1 Pyrinomonadaceae bacterium
TCGTAAGACTTCTCCGTTCGTCGCGCTGATGCTGTCATTCGTCGTCCCCGGACTCGGCGCGGCCTATAACGGACAGACCTCGAAGGCGCTGGTTCATTTCACGATCTTTGCGAGCTTTATTCAGATGGCGACGGTGACGGACGGCGTCGCCTTCTTTATCCTCGGCTTCATCGGCACGTGGCTCTTTGCGGCCGTCGATGCGTGCCGCACCGCGCAACTGATCCGCTCGGGCCTCGCGCCCGATGCCGAGTCGGACGCGATTGCGAAACGCCTCTACGGGAATCCGCTGGCGTGGGCGGTGGTCTTAATCACGCTCGGTACAATCTTTCTGCTCCACACGCTTTTCGGAGTGCGACTTCCCGTCCGCGAATTTCTTCCGGTGGTGCTGGTGCTGCTCGGAGCGTATATGCTCTTCGATTACTTGAGCGCGCGGCACAAGCACGAAGCCAGCAAATTCGACGCACGCCGTCCGCCGCCATCAGTCGTCAACAGCCCGCCGCTTTCCGCCGGCGTGACAAGACTTGGCACCGGCGAGTTGGTGACGCACGTGTCCGCGCGGGATGTCGGCGTCTGGCCGGTCGAGCCGCGGTGAGAGGTTTGGCAGAGCCTCCTCGTGCGTTCTCGCCATGCCGCACGCCTCTTTGCTATTATGAAGAGCCAGTTGAGAATGTTGTCGGAGGTGTGACAGGGTCTGATCCTCTGTCGCGTTAACGTCGGGAAGTTTCGCAGCAAGCAGGAGATTTTTCCATGTCAGCTTTTATCAAAACAGCAGGGCGGTGGGGCGGAATCTTAACCGTCATCCTACTCGTCATCACGCTTCTCAAACAACTTATCGCGCTTGTCAGTTTTCTCATGGTGGCGATCAAGGTCGCGCTCGTGATCGCTTTCGCGGGCTTGATGCTGCTGATCGTGCTGGCGATGCTACGCGGTCGGAGTCGTCGCCGGAGCGAAGCCGAAGAACTTTAACAACCGCGCCTGACTCTCGTCGGAGTCTTCCGCTAAGGCTCACCAACTTCACGCCGCTGCGCGTTGTTCAGGTCAGCCTTTTTCCACTTTCCCGCCGCCGCGCCGCGGCCCGCCGCCCTCACTGCCGGTTGCAAACCTTTATTGCTGTGTGTTAGGGTCTGGCACTTTGAAAGGTAAGGCCAATCGCTCGTGCATCTTTGAATCATACATAGAGACCGAGCTGAACGGCTATCATCCCGACAGATTTATCCAAGTAGTTTATTAACCCCCAGTTTATTTCGGTTCGCACTCGTCGCCCGTTGTTCGGCCAGACAGTGCCTTTTGCGTTTTACACCCGAGAGCGCCGCTCCGTAGATTTTTGCGTGCGTCGTGTGTAGCGCCCAAGGAGCACCCTTCCGATGACTCAGGACGAGCGTTTCTACGCTTTTGTCGTCGCTCGCACCTCGCGTTCCCGTGCCCAAATTCGTCGCATCACAATTCGTCTCCGCTGGCTCGCGGTTTCAGCGTGTGTCGTGGTCGCCGTTTTTTGCACGGCGGTATACGGTTTCTACAGCTTCGCGCAGCGCTTCACGGGGCGCGGCCTGGAGCATGAGAACAGCCGCTTGCGGATGGTGAACGAAATACAGCAGCAGCAACTCGACAATTTGAAGAACCGCGTCGAAGCAGTTGAAGACGCTTCGCGCCGAATCTCCAAATTATCCGGCGTTTCTCGTCAACGAGAAGGGGTCGTGGCTCGTGGCGCGGGCGGCCCACTGCTGTCCCTTGACGCGGCAACTATCAGCGCCATTGAATACCGCGCGGCCCACCTCGAGCGGGAACTCCAAGCCTTTGAAACCGTCATGCGCGAGCGCGCCAAAATCCCTTCGCTGTGGCCGGTCGAGGGCGCAATCTCGGACGGTTTTGGCACGCGGCGCAACCCCTTCGGCGATGGAGCGGCGGAATTTCATGCCGGGCAGGACATCACGGCACCGTGGGGCACGCAGGTCATCGCCACCGGCGGCGGCGGCGTTATTTTCGCGGGCACGCAAAACGGTTACGGCCAGATCGTGATTCTCGACCACGGCAACGGACTGACGACGCGGTACGGTCATCTCTCAAAAATTGACGTAGCCATAGGCCAAGAAGTCAAGCGCGGCGTCGTGGTCGGGCGCGTCGGTTCGACGGGTCGCTCGACCGGTCCGCACGTCCATTACGAAGTACGCATCAACGAGACGGCGGTCAACCCGCGCCGCTACCTGCCGGACGAAACGGCGTGCGCGGCGCCGGTACAATGAGTAAATTCCGGCGTATTTTGTGCTTGACAGTTTTGGCGGCTTTCGCTTAGTATGCGCCGTCGATCAGGGCAGGGTGCTCCTTTAACCTGGTCCCCATGTTGGATTTAGAAGCATTACAGCAATGAGTTCGAGTAGTTCCCTGCACGTCCGTGGATGGTGACCTCGTCGCACGCTCTGATGCGAGTTCATCGTGCGCGGGCTTTTTTCTTGATCATGCAGTTTAAGAGGGACGCGTCACCCAGTAGCGTACCCCGGCTCATGAGCATTAACCTTGTTGGCAAAGGAATCTAGATGATTTCAACGCCCGCTTCACCGAATCGTTAGGAGGATTCGTCAGCTATGTCTAGAATTACCGGTAAAGTCAAGTGGTTCAATAACGCGAAGGGTTACGGCTTCATCGAGCAGCCCGGCTCTTCCGACATCTTCGTTCACTACAGCGCGATTCAGGGCGACGGCTTCAAGACTCTCGAAGAAGGCCAAACGGTCGAGTTCGAAGTCACGCAAGGCCCCAAGGGGCCGCAAGCTGAAAAAGTGACCAAGGCGTAAACTCCCCACAGCTTTCGTTTGAAAGCCACTGACTGCTTCCGGTCTTTGCAGAGAGCCGGCAAGCGCCCTTGAAAGCAAGGCACTCAAGAAAGCGTTAAAGACAAAGGCGCGTCCCGACCCAGACGGGACGCGCCTTTCTCCTTTCCGGAGGATTTCTAATCTGACGGCTTAAGAATGTGAGTCAAAACAGAATCCGCTTCGACGCCCGCCGCAGTCGAGAAACTAATCTTGCGGCCAACACTCAGGTGTCGGCTTTCGCCTTGAAGCTGACCCGCCCGTCTTCGACGCCCACTGAGAAATAGACCCGCTCGCAGCCGTGGCGCTGCTTGAGGGCGTCCGCCTGCTGGGTGATGAGATGATGGAAGCGCGGGAAGGAGAGGTCGTCGACGGCCTCGCCACAGTTTCTCTTAGCTTCAATTAGCGTGTCGTACAGATTTTTGATAACCGGCAACTCCTTGCGCGCATCGGCGCAGACGAAGACCGACGGTTTGGCTTTAAGGGCCTCGGCCTCCGAGCGGGCCGCCGTGCGCGCCGCGCTGGCTGTGCCGCGTCCCTCTTCGCGCTCTTGAAGCGTCCGTCGCCACAACTCGCGGAAGGCGTTGTAGCGGGCGACAATCGAATTGTAACGATAGCGCTGGGCGAAGGTGAATGTGCGGTCTTCGGCGAGGCGCTTAATTACCGAATCGACGCGGTTCTTCGTGTCGTAGGGAGGCCGTTTCGACGCGCCATTAAAGAAGATGTCAAACTCAATTTTGAGGCGGCGGCCATCATCTTCGAGCCGGCTGAGTTGCTCGTCCACGGTCGGCGTCGCGTCATGCACTACGTTCTTCGTCTTCTCTTGCCGCTCTTTGGCGCGGCGAGCGAACTTGTTCTGTCGAATCGACACGGTCTTTTGTCTCTCCTTATGGCACAAGCTGGCGCGGCGACCACCTTCGCAGTCTAGGGTTTCGCGGATGACAGTGTCAATAAATAGTCGTCAGCGGTCGGCGTCGGTATACTGGATTGAAACGATCAACGGAGCCGCGCCACCCGACGCCAGGGACGTTGCCTAACGGCGCTTTGCAAAATTTGTTATGGATGACGAAGCAACATCCCACACTCCATTACTGCGCGCGCTGCCCTCGATTGACGCACTGCTGCGCGCCGCTGAGGTTCGTCCGCTGACAGAACGGGCGGGGTTGCCACGCCTGACCGCGCTGGCGCGCGCCGTCACTGACGAAATACGCGCGGAGGTGCGTGCCCAATTAGACGAAGGCGCGATGGAGAACGGTAATTTTTCGCGCGAGGCGTTGTTGGCCGAAGCGGTGCGCAGGCTGGCAGAGGCCGTGGCGCGGGAACAGTCGCGAGCGATCCGCCGCGTCATCAACGCGACCGGGGTGATTCTGCACACCAACCTCGGACGCGCGCCGCTCTCCGACGCGGCGCGGCGCGCCATCGGCGTTGAGGCCGCCCGGTACTGCACGCTCGAATACGATGTGGAGACGGGGGAGCGCGGCAAGCGCGGTGCGTGGGCGGAAGAGTTGTTGTGCGAGTTGACGGGGGCAGAGGCGGCACTCGTCGTCAACAACTGTGCGGCGGCGGCCCTGCTCGTACTGACGGCGCTGGCCCGCGGCGGCGAGACGATCATTTCGCGCGGCGAGTTGGTCGAGATCGGCGGCGACTTCCGCGTACCGGACGTACTGGCGCAGTCGGGCACGACGATGGTCGAGGTCGGCGCGACTAACCGAACGCGCCTCTCAGATTACCGCGACGCAATCAGCGAGCGGACGCGCCTTCTTCTGCGCGTCCACCCGTCGAACTATCGGATCGTTGGTTTCACGTCCACGCCGGAACTATCGGAACTCGCCGCGCTGGCGCATCAAGCAGGGCTGCCGCTGTTCGAGGACGCCGGGTCGGGCGCCCTGTTCGATCTCCGACGATACAGTCTGGAGGACGAGCCGGTGATTAGCGAATCGGTGGCGGCGGGCGCTGATCTGGTCTGTTTCAGCGGCGATAAACTGCTCGGCGCGGTGCAGGCCGGGCTGATTGTCGGACGCCGGCGATTCATCGAGGTGTTGCGCCGGCATCCTCTGTACCGCGCGTTGCGCGCCGACAAGTTGGCGCTCGCGGCGCTCGAAGCGACACTCGAAGCGCACCGTCGGGGCGCATCGTTCAACGAAGTTCCCGCCCTGCGGATGCTCGCCCAACCCCTCGCCGAACTTTCCCGACGCGCGGAAAAGTTCGTTGTTGAGGCACGTGCGCGCACAGACCTTTCAGATTTTACGTTTCAGGTAATCGAAGGCCGCTCGGCCATCGGTGGAGGCTCGGCACCGACGACGCATCCGCCAACGGCGCTGCTCGCGCTGACGCGACGGGGCCTCTCTGCCGACGCGCTCGAAGCAGTATTGCGGCGCTCTCGCCCGCCCGTCATCGCGCGGATTCTCGATGACCGCGTCGTGCTCGACCTGCGCACCGTGGACGAGACCGAAGAGGCCGAGTTGCTTGACGTGATCGGGTCGGCGTCGATCACCGTCGGCGACCCCGCATGACGCGCCGCACACACACAGCGGCGCACGGAGCCTGCATTACCGCCCCCTCAACCTCTTAACTTCTGTTTGATGATGATGTCTTAGCCTTACTTGTTGATCGTGCCGCAAGCCAATTTATTGGCGGGCCTATTTATTAATTGTGCCTCGGCACGAGGGGGCTTTGCAGCGGCACCTCTTTTTGTCGGAGTGATGCGTGGTGACGTAGTCGAGCGTGATCTCTTCGCCGGGGTGAATGTCACGTAGCGCGATGAAGAGGATGTGGCCGTGGGTGATTCGCATGTAGCAGTTCGGCTCGCACGAATGGTTGATGTAGTGCGTGCCGTTGCCGCCGACGCTGCCGTCGAGACTCCAGTTTGAATTGATCGCACAGATACGTAGCTTGCGGCGGTGACGCGCCCGCCGCGCCGCCTCACGGCGTGACACACGCTCGCCCGTATACTCAGCGATTTTGTGTCGGCCCCGGAAGAAGGCAGTGGCGAAACAGCCCTGCCCGTTGATCGGTGACTTCATCACCGCCAGCCCGTGCGCTAACTCCCTTTTCATCATCCCTTCAACGGCATCGTCCAGCGCTGATGACTGTGGCCGCCCCGGCGACATTTCGCTCGTGGGCGGCCACACGTTTTCAGCTTTGGCGCTTGATCAAACAGCGCCATCATTTCAAACGAAAGCTCCGCGCGATCACGTCGGTTTGATTACGGATGCGCAGCAACTTGTCACGCTGGCCGGTGAAATGCAGCGTGTAGACGGTGCGATTGTCGGCCTGCAAATAGTAGACGCGCCCGGCCATTGGCTTCCCCCCGGCGGTGTATTCATACGACATCGTGACGCCGCTCAGACGCCCGGAAAAGGAATCGCTCTTACCTTCAACGTAGCCCGGCCGGCTGAAACTGAGATTCTCTTTATCGCGGTCGGAGAGATTGGAAGCGGTCACGCCAGCGTCGACAATCTCTTTGCGGACTCGGAGAAACCCATCGTTGCGGTCGCCGTTAACGAACTCGGTATGCTGATGTGTGCCCTCGCGGCGCGCGGTGGCCCGCCAGGTCACCGACGGAAGTTCAAGCGCAAACTCGTCGTTCGCGAACTCCTGCTGTGCCGAAGCGAAGGCGGAGCAGAGGGCGAGGGCGAAGACGGCTGCCGAAAAGATGCTGAAGCGTCTCAGATTAAGGAAACGGCTTCTCTGTAATTTTGTCATTGATTTTAATTCAACAAGTTGGCTTGTAGCGGCCCGGTCGGACGGCGCTCGGTGATGATAGTTTAATCGGCTCTTTGAATGCGCGACTCAGATGCACAACGTCAGACAACGTGTTGCCCGTGGGTCTTGTGGCGCGCGTCACCACCTCTATTTTAAGACGCCGCCTGATCGAGTGCGGTGCGTTGCGCGGCGAGCAGTGTTTGCAGGCCGTGCTCAGCGAGCCGCAAAAGCTCGTCCATCTCCTCGCGCGTAAACGGCTCACCTTCCGCCGTCCCCTGCAACTCAATGAAGCGACCATCGCCCGTGCAGACGACGTTCATATCGACTGCCGCTTGCGAATCCTCGTCATACTTAAGGTCGAGTAGCGCCGTCGCTTTGACGATGCCGACGCTGACGGCGACCACCTCTCCAACGATTGGCAGCCGCGCGATTTTGCCGGCGCGCAACAGGCGTCGACAAGCGAGGATGAACGCGACGTAGGCGCCGGTGATTGACGCGGTGCGTGTGCCTCCATCGGCTTGCAGCACATCGCAGTCGAGCGTCAAAGTGCGTTCGCCGAGCAGCGAGAGGTCGGCGACCGCACGCAGCGACCGACCAATTAAACGTTGAATCTCGTGCGTGCGCCCCGAAGGGCCGCCGCGCCCCGTCTCGCGCGGCGTGCGTTGCGTGGTCGCGCGTGGAAGCATCGAGTATTCCGCCGTCAGCCAACCCTGCCCGGTGTTGCGCCGGAACGGCGGCACGCGGTCTTCGAACGACGCCGTGCAGATCACGCGCGTCTGTCCCATCTCGATCAACGCCGAGCCTTCGGCGTACGGCATAAAGTTCGGGGTGATGCGGACTGCGCGCAGTTCGTCGGCGCGGCGCCCGTCGCTACGCTTGAAGCCACCGCTATCGGGTGTGAAGCTCATCTCGCCCCCAAATTTCCACGGCCTCCAGCATGCGAGGCGCGAAACCCAAAAACCGCTCCGCGACGCGCGCGAACCGCTCCGCCGCGTCGGTCACATAAAAGCGATCCAGATCATCGCACAACTCTCGGCGGCGCGCACTGGCCTCATCACCGGCGCGTGCGTCACAAAGATCATCGACATCAGCACGGGGACGAGCCAGACCCTCACTCGCCAGCAGTGACTCGACGGCCTCTGCCGCCGCCTCGCCGGAATCGACAAGGCGCACGCCGTCACCGATTGTTTCTCGGATGACGCGGCGCAAAATCGGGTAGTGTGTACAGCCGAGGACCAGCGCGTCAATGCCGACATGACCCGCGCCGCCGGGCCGAAAGTCACCGAGGTACTCCGCCGCGACCGTACGCGCCACGTCCGATTCGGCCCAACCCTCTTCCGCCAGCGGCACGAACAGCGGGCACGCGCGTTCGACGACGTTCGCCTCCGGCTCCAGTTCGCGGATCGCGCGGCGATATGCACCGCTTCTGATTGTCGATTCGGTCGCGATCACGCCGATGCTCTTTCCCATTGCGGCACGCACTGCGGCGCGCGCGCCCGGCTCGATCATCCCGATGACCGGCACGCTGACGCTCCGGCGAATGGCGGGCAGCGCCAGTGCCGAAGCCGTGTTGCATGCGACGACCAACAACTTAACACCGTGCGCCTCGATGAACCGCGCGTTCTCAACTGCGTAGCGTTCGACGGTGGCGAGCGACTTCGTTCCATAGGGCACGCGCGCCGTGTCGCCGAGATAAACGAAACGCTCCTCCGGCAGGCGCTCATGCAACGCACGGTAGACGGTCAGGCCGCCGACGCCGCTATCAAAAATGCCAATTGGTAAATTGCGACTCAAAGCTGTGGAGGGGTGATGTAAGTAGTAAGGCAAAAGTAAAAAGGTAGAAGGCAAAAGTCTTCTCTGATCGTGCGGTAGGCCGTGACGGTTGCGCCGCTTCCAAGCTGACGACCCAGACTACTGCGCGCGCGCCGCCGAACGCTTCACGCCTTCGTTAAATTCATGCGTCGCCACAACTCGTGCTCGTCGGGAAAGTGGATGCTGGTTTCGAGATAAGTGACCTTCGCAACTCTGACGATCACTTCGACATCGTTGAATACCTCCGCGCACGTCACACACTCTAATAAGTGCGTGTGTACCACCACCCGATCTGTTTCGTCGAGCGCGCCGGCATGAAATTCACTGATCAATTCGAGAGTCTTCACACAGTTCATCAGAGCTTCCCCCTCTTTCGAGACGACGCCAAAGCTCTCGGCGAGCTTCCATCGAAGTCGAAAAGTTAATTTAGCGCGGCCTGCTCCTTCAGCAGATTCCTCAGCTTGAGACGCGCCTTGTGCAGTTGCGATTTGGAAGTGCCGGCGGCGATGCCGAGTATGCTCGCGATTTCTTCGTGCTCGTGCCCCTCAACATCGTGCAGCACGAAGACCGTGCGGTAACCGGGCGGTAACTCCGCAATCGCCTTCTCCAGCGCGATGCGGTCGATGATCGGCATCCGGTTCGGGTTCTCGGTGCCGAGGACGATCTGCACAGGAGTCTCGCCCTCCTCGGTCGTGCGTTCCGAGCGCGTGCTGCGCTTGCGGAAATGCATCAACACCTGATTGACCGTCATCCTGTGCAGCCACGTCGTGAACGCCGAGTCGCCGCGGAAACTCCCGATCTTTTTATAGAGGTTGGTGAAGACTTCCTGCGTCAAGTCTTCGGCCTCCGTCGGGTTGCCCATCATTCGCAAACAAAGCGCGTACACGCGGCGGAAGTGGCGGCGGTATAACTCTTCGAAGGCATCCATGTCGCCAGCGGCGGACTTCTGCGCCAACTCAAAATCGGTGGGCGGCATGTTCTCGATCTCGGCTACGCTCACGTGCGTCAGACTCCCTTTGGTGACTATTTTTAGTTGTGCCGAGATTATCCACAATGTTTGCGGATTATGCTAAGCGAACGACTCTTTTCAGTGACCTTGTTTCGGTTCTTTCGCTTCGGCTAAATCGTGAACTTAAAGACGATGCTCCTCCGGGGTCAGGGATTTATGAACCTGAATCGCCGCCATCGCGCCCTCGGCTGCGGCGACGACGGCCAACTGCGAGTGCGGCGTGATGTCGCCCGCCGCGTAGACGCCCTCGACGCTGGTCTGCTGATCATCGTCCACCCACACCAGGCCGCACTCTTCATCCAGTCGGCACCCAAGCAT
>JACDEG010000219.1 GCA_013816505.1 Pyrinomonadaceae bacterium
GTGGCCGTCTCGCAAGACTCCTTCGACCGTCGCGCGGATCGCGCGCGTTCCGGCTACGACCGTCCGCACCGCTTCACCGGCAACTTCGTTTACGAGTTGCCTTTCTACCAAGACCAGAGAGGCTTTGTCGGGCACTTGCTCGGCGGTTTCCAAGTCAACTCGTTCTTCACGTTCCAGAGCGGCGCTCCGTTCACCGTGCTGAACGGCGGCGACCCGACCGGCGCGCTGAGCGGCATCAACGGACTTGTAGGTGATGCGATTCGCCCGAACCTAAACACGAGTCTCGACCTCTCCCGCTTGTCCGTGGAAGAGATCGTCGCGGCGGGAGGTGCTTCGCTCTTCTCACGTCTCACGTCAGCTACGGGGCCACGCGTGGGCAACGCGGGTCGCAACATCCTGCGCGCGGACGGTATCGGCAACATTGATTTCGGAATCTTGAAGAACGTCCGCACGACGGAACAGCAGCGCTTGCAGATTCGCGCTGACTTCTTTAATGCTACCAACACTCGCAACTTTGGCATCCCAGAAGGGCGTGTGAATTCATCGAACTTCCTCAACCAGTGGGGCACGAATGGCGGCAACCGGCGCGTCGTCGTCGGCCTCCGGTACGTCTTTTAATGTCGTCATGCGGATCGTGCCGGTCGAACGTTTTATGTGCGCCGGCGTTTGCCTGACGAGACATCGAGGGGCTGAAGAACATTCTTCAGCCCCGCTTTTTTCCGTTCGGCGGAAGAATCATCTTTAACCTTAGCGAAAGAGACAACGATGAAAGCGCTGAATGTGCTGCTGCTAACAGTTGCGTTGACGGTCGCCTCGCCGGCGCAAACGAAATCATTTAACCCGCCCGATGTAACCGTCCTTAAATTCAGTTGGAGCAAAGAGCGCATCGGATGGGAGCGCGACCCGTTCGGCGGTGCGGTCGAAAGCCCCGACGAGATGCGCATCCGCACACGCAACGAACGCCGCATCGACGAGGCGAAACGGGGTAGCAGTAATATTGAAATAGACCGCCTGCGGCGCGACGCGCGGGCCGACGCCGCGAACATCGAAAGCCAGCGCCGCAAAGCTCCGCCCCGTTATGCTTTCCTGTACAAGGCTTCAATCAAAAACAACGGCGCGAAGATCATCACGGCGATTGACTGGGATTATGTCTTTTACGAAGCCGGCACAGAGCGCGTAGTCGGTCGCCGTCAGTTCACCAGCGACGCGAAGATCGGCGCGGGCAAAAGCAAAGAATTGAGTGCGCTTGCTTCCGCTCCGCCGGCGGCGGCGGTCAGTGTGTACAAACTCGACCGGGACGAGCGCCAGAGCCTCGACGGGCGGGTGGAGATTACCCGCATCGCATACGCGGACGGCTCGGTGTGGCAGCGGCCATAAACGTTCGCGGGTCCTGGATCAATCAACGAAAAGCCGGTCCCCTTAGTGCGTCGTCAACTTGACCTCGCCGGTTCGCGATGGTAGGGTTTGCGGCCTGAACCGCGGAGTGTGGGTTTGTTATCAACTTCGCACATGATCTTTGCAACTTACGAATTTACATCGCTATTATGATCCGGCGCGTTGAACGGAAATTTCAACTGACCGGATTGACCGTCGCAGGTAGCCCTCGGCTTTTTCCGAGAGGGCAACAAGGGAAGTCGGGTGTTAAAGCCCGCACGGTTCCCGCCACTGTGAACCGGCGATTGTGTCGCTTGCCAATAACCAACAGGGTCACTCGTTTTCGTGAAAGCGGGGAAGGCCGTGCAAGCGACGCGCTTGAGCCGGGAGTCAGGAAACCTTGCCTGCAAGGACAGTAAACAGTAAGCGGTGAGCAGAAAGCAGCAAAATGCTTTCTACTGCTCACTGCTTACCGCTCACTCTTACCGACGGAAGCGACCGCTGATGCTCCGGGAAAGAGCGAGGTGGCATTGTTGATGGTGGGCACCTTTGCTGCCCCGAAAGACGCGCACGCGAGTCCTCTGAAGTTATGAGACATTAGCGCGCCACTTTCGCGGGCGGCGGCACCCGTTGATCCGACACGCCCTCGGTCTTCCAGGTGGAAGACCGAGGGCGTTTTCGTTTTCACGTCCGGGTGCGCGTTCGTCGCGCCCCGCGGCCCCGCCTGTTTGCGATTCCTCACTCGATAGCGTTCCCATCCGAGCACCGCGCCGCCATCCCTCTCGAAGCTCGGAAAGGATTTACTCGAATGACCAAAGGCAATTTTCTATTTCATAAAATTTTACTGACACTTGTCTGCGTGCTCGCCGGGGCGGCGCAACCCGTCTTCGCCCAGCAACCGGACAACGCCGCGGCCATCGACGGGCGCGTCACCGACCCGCAGGGTGCGGGCGTTGCAGGCGCAGTCGTGACACTTCACGGACGGGCGCGCACCGCCGCGGCGCGTTTCGCGACTGTGACGGACGAGGCGGGTGCGTATCGCTTTGCGCGCCTCGCCGCGCCGGGCGAGTACATCGTCGAGGTCGAAGCTGCCGGCTTCGCGCGCACGACCGCGAGCGTCGAGCGCATCGAGCGCGGAGCGTCGGTCACACTCGATGTTTCGCTTCAACTCGCGGGCGTCAGCACCGAGGTGGTCGTCACCGCCGCGGGTGCGCCGCAGACGGTTGATGAAGTGTCGAAGGCCGTGACCGTCGTCGGTCGCCGCGAGATCGAAGAGCGCGACGAATCTTCGATCCCCGAAGCGCTGCGCACCGTGCCGGGCCTGCGCGTGCAGCAACTCGGCGGGCCGGGGACGCTCACTTCGATCAGGACGCGCGGCTTACGCAACCAGGACACGGCGGTGCTGATTGACGGACTGCGCTTCCGCGACGCCTCGACCTTGAACGGCGACGCGCTCAGCTTCCTAAGCGACCTGGTGGTGACGAACACCAGCCGCGTCGAAGTGTTGCGCGGCTCCGGCTCGTCGCTCTACGGCACAAACGCGATTGGCGGCGTCGTCAATATTGTCACCGACGAAGGCGGCGGCCCGGTGCGCGGCTCGCTGCTTGCGGAGGGCGGCGGACTCGGAACATTTCGCGGGCGCGCGCAAGTCGCGGGCGGTTCCGGCGCGAACCGCGTCATTTACAGCGCGGGCCTGACACACCTCAACACGGCGCGCGGCGTGGACACGGACGACGCGGCGCGCAACACCAGCGGGCAGGGGCGCGTGCTCTTTCGTCTGACGCCGACGGCGACGCTCTCCGCGCGGCTCTACGCGGCGGACACTTTTCTGCAATTGAATGAAAGCCCGCAGGCCGTCGGCACGCTGCCCGCCTCAGGCATTATTGATGGCGTGCCGCTTTCACTCTCAGAACTGCGTCGCTTTGAATCGGGCGCGAGCCTTTCGTCTTTGAACGTGGGCGCGGCGACGTTCGTCCCGTCGGCGAACGACCCCGACAACTCGCAGGCGACGCGCTTCTTCACCGGGGCGCTCGTCTTCGCAGAGCGACCGACCGAACGCTTCGGCTATACAATCTCGTACCAGGGACTGACCACCTCCCGCGTGTATCGCGACGGGCCGGGCGGCATCGGCTTCGAGCCGACGGGCGGCACGACGCGCAACGATTTCGACGGGCGCATTCAGACACTTGCCGCGCGCGCCGACTTCCAACTCGGTCGCTTCAACTTCGTCACCGCCGGTTACGAGTTCGAGAATGAAAACTATGTCAACCGCTCATTCCCGGTGAGCGTGTTGAACAACTCGGAGGTTGATGTCACCGAGCGCAGCCAGACGTTCTTTGTACAGGATCAACTGCGCCTATTGGACGACCGTCTGCAACTCTCCGCCGCGTTCCGCGTGCAATCCTTCACACTCGACAACCCGCGCTTCACGCCCGCGACGAACGCGCCGTATCAGGGCATGAACTTCGCCGCGCCACCGAACGCCTACACCGGCGACGGTTCCATCGCCTACTTCTTCCGCGCGGCTGGGACGAAACTGCGCGCGCACGTCGGCAACGGCTACCGCGCGCCGTCGCTCTACGAGCGGTTCGGGACGTTCTTCAGTTCCTTCAGCGGCTCGTTCAGCGCGCTCGGCGATCCGGGCTTGAGGCCGGAGCGTTCCATCGCGTTCGACGCCGGCGTTGACCAGACGCTTTTCGGCAACCGCACGCGCGCTTCGGCGACCTACTTCTACACGCGGCTTCAAGAGGTCATCGGTTTCGGCCCGGTCGCGACATTCAATCGCGGCTTCGGCGGCTACCTCAACACGCAAGGCGGCCTCGCGCGCGGCGTTGAATTGAGCGCGACCTTTGCTCCGACTACCAAGCTCGACGTATTCACCGCCTACACCTTCACCAACAGCGACGAGCGCACGCCGCGACTCGGCGGCATCATCGGCGCGTTCGTGATTCCAGATCATCAGTTCACGCTCGTCGCGACACAACGCTTCGGGCAGCGCGTCGCCGTCAACTTTGACCTCGCGGCGTCGAGCAAGTACCTCGCGCCGGTCTCTGACAACCGCACGTTTGCGAGCCGCGTCTACCGCTTCGACGGGATCGTCAAGGCGGACGTCGTGGCGAGCTACACGTTGCCGCTCGACGACGCGCGCGCGCTTCGCTTCTTCGGTAAGGTCGAGAATCTATTCGACCGCGAGAATTACGAAAGCGGATTCCGCACGCCGGGCCGCACCGCACGCGCGGGAGCGGCGTTCAATTTCTAGATCAAGACAACAGGAGATCAGGACACTTTCCTTGATAGAGTTTTATTCTTCAAAGCACCAAAGGTGCGATATCCGATAGCCCGGCGCATCGCGCCAGGAAAGATGCAAACGAGATTATCAGCCCTGACAGGGCGCCATAAATAGGTCGCATTATTTCGCCCCTTCAGGGCTTGATGCTCTGTCTGCTCAGTGACCCGGCGCGATGCGCCGGGCTATCGAATGAAGTCCTTTCAGGACTTCAAGACATCGCTTCTGGAACGCGACAAGTAATATGGCAAGTGTCCCAATCTGACGTATCTCGATTTAGATCACAGCATACGACGCTGGAAGAATTTACAGGGATGGACAGGATGGGATTGAGGGATGTGATGTGAGCAGCACGAAGACAAAAGTTCCGCTCGTCGAAGGCGAGGATTTTTACTGGGAAGGGGCGGCGATGGTCTTCACCGCCCGCTTCCATTTGCGGCGCGGCTACTGTTGTGAAAGCGGTTGCCGTCACTGCCCGTACCGCGAGCAGGCGACGGATACTGTTACTAATCAACTGCCGCGCCCTCAAGGGTCGCAGCTTGTCGCTGAGTAGCGAAACTACTCGCCAGGGTAGGCATGTCGACTATGTCCTTTGCCCTGATAAGTACCTGAGCAAAAGTTTTTCGGTATCAAGATTAAACAAAAGCCCCGTCATCACCGGTTGTTACTTTTGCCTTTGACCTTTTTACTTTTGCCTTCCTACTTAGCACCCGTTCGCTGATGAATAAGCTCACGAATTTCGCGGTTCTTAACGTTATCTTTTGCGTTAGAGCCATTGGTAGCATGGAGAATTTCCAAGGCCAATTGATAATTTTTCAGCGCCTCAGCTCGGCGACCTAGATTAGGAGATTGAGGGTTTCCTAACACGTCTCCAAAATGGATGTAGCTGATCGCCAAGGACTGACGAGCCTGCACATTCTGTGGATCGGCGTGGACAAGACTTTGAAAAATCTCCAACGACTTGCGACGACTCTCCAGAGCTTCCCTTAACTCACCCTTCGCGGTCATTATATTTCCGATCTTTTCATGCGCGACGGCCGCATCGCGCACCGCATCTGTGTTCGTCGGATAGGCGGCCGCAAGCGGTTCTCGAATAGCTAGCGATTTGCGGTAGGTATTCAATGCCTCCTCAACCTTTCCATCCAACTCCAGCATAGTACCGATCCTCTCATAGATGAGTCCGAGAAGGCGACGGGTCTTGGGATTAGCTGAATCAGTTCCGTAGAGGTACTCCAAAATCTCCGAAGATAAACGATAATTCTGCATGGCTCCGGCCTGATCTCCGAGGTTGGCGAAGTTAGAATTACCCAGCACGTCTCCTAATTTAATATGACTGATCGCCAAATACTGACGGGCTTCCATGTTCGTGGGAGTAGTCTCCGCAATCGCCCTGGAAATCGCCAGTGACCTTCGAGCGCTTTCAACAGCACCGAGGATGTCGCCGGTCCCAGCCTGCACGTCGCTCATCTTCTCGCTGATACCCCCGAGGAAACGATACGCCTGGGCATCATCCGGGTTCGCCGCCCTAAGCCGTTCGGCAATCGCCAGCGCTTTGCGATAGCTTTGCAGAGCTCCGGCAGTGTCGCCAAGATTGGCGTTGTTTGGATTGCCCAGAACATTGCCAACCTTGAGATAAGCTGATATCAGATCACGTTGGAGTGAGGGATCACCGTTCGATTCCTGTGCCAGACTATCTAGATATTCCAACGCTCTCTTAACTAACAGTTCCCGCGCTGGCGTGGAGCCGGGGAGATTTGCAATCGTATCGTGCAACTCAAACAAATTAGAGTTCGCCAGTTTACGCACATCATTAAATCGCCGTTCGGCCCTCGCCCGCTCGGCCTTGGCGATCATGGCCTGCCAGATGATCATAGTGAGACCCGCGATGGTCGCCAACACAACGAGTATCGCAGTGGCCACGCCCACCTTATGCCTCTTGGTAAACTTCGCACTGCGATATGCAAAGGTGTCTTTGCGCGCGATTACTGGAAGTCCGTCGAGATGTCGCCCGATGTCTGCTGAGAACTGCGCCGCCGATTGGTAACGGCGTTGCGGCTCTTTCCGCAAGGCCATCAAGATAATGTTATCAAGGTCGCCCGACAAACTGCGGCGCAGCTTATCCGGTTGAGTGCTACGCGAGCGGCTCACGGATTCAGGCGTGATGTACGTTTGCTGCTCGATGTCGCCGTGCACAAGGACTTCGACGTGAATGACGGCGGTGCTGGGATTCGTTGGCTCTTGCTCGCAGATGACGCGTGCGCGTTCGTGCGGCAACATGCTAGCGGCACGATACGGGCGATGACCTGTCAGCAATTCGTAGAGCACGATGCCGAGGCTGTACACGTCGCTCGTCGTCATCAGCTTTTCGCCGCGCACTTGTTCGGGGCTGGCGTAATCCGGCGTGAGCACACGCAACTCCGTGCGTGTGCGTTCCATCGAGAGCGCGGAGAGTTCCGGATTCAAAACTTTGGCGATACCGAAATCGAGCAGCTTAGGCGTACCGTCCGGCGTGATGAATATGTTTGAAGGCTTCAGATCACGATGGACGACGAGATTTTGGTGCGCGTGCTGTACGGAAGCGCAAACGGTGCGAAAGAGCTGCAGACGTTCGTTCGTTGTGAGGCGATGCTGGTCGCAGTAATCCGTGATCGACGTGCCTTCGACATACTCCATCACGAGAAAGGGCAGTCCGTCTTCGGTCGTGCCACCGTCGAGCAGGCGCGCGATGTTCGGGTGGTCGAGCGAGGCTAAGATTTGGCGTTCGTTGCGAAAGCGGCGAACGATGTCGTCCGAATTCATACCACGCCACACAACCTTGATGGCGACAAACTTGCGATATTCATCGTCGGCGCGCCTGGCGAGATAAACCGCGCCCATGCCGCCGCGACCGAGTTCGCATTCAATGCGATAACTGCCGATATGTTGACCCACGGCGAGCGCGTCTTTCAATGCCACATCTTCCGTGAGCCACTCTGCCTTCAGCGCCAGCGCAGGCGTTTCAAGAAAATCCCGTGTCGGCGTCTCACAGGACAACAGCTTTTCAACCTCTGTGCGCAATGACGCGTCACCGTCGCACGCCCGTTCGAGCCACGCGCCACGTTGGGACGGCGCGATTTCCAGCGCGCCGTGAATCATCTCTTCGACCTGTCGCCAGCGTTCGGAAGACATGGTTTTTATGTCGAAATTAACGGAAGGGAGGTTTACGAACGATATGCGCCTTGTTAGTTTTTCAGCGAAGGACGAAAGTAACGGTGACGACTAATCACTCGTCGCTGATGACTCGCTCTGCGCCTGTTGTCGTGAGTTCACGATAAAGCCACAGCTTCGCTATCTTCCATTCGCGCATCACAGTTTTGGTTGAGACGTTGAGACACACCGCAATCTCGTCTTCCTTGAGACCGCCGAAGAATCGCATCTCAACGACGCGGCTCTTGCGCTCATCAATCTTCGCGAGACGTTGCAAGGCTTCGTCGAGCGCGAGCAGGTCAACGGATTTCTGTTGCTGCGGGTGAAGCTGTGCTTCGTCGAGCGTGAAGCGCGTCATGTCGCCGCCGCGTTTTTCAGCAGTGTGGGCGCGTGCGTGGTCAACGAGAATGCGGCGCATCAACTGCGCGGCAACACCGTAGAAGTGTGCGCGATTCTGCCACGTGACGCGCGTCTGGTCAATGAGGCGCAGGTAGGCTTCGTGCACCAGCGCGGTCGGTTGCAGTGTGTGACCGGAACGCTCTTTATATAGATACTGGCGGGCCAAACGTCGCAATTCGCCGTACACAAGCGGCATCAATCGTTCGTGCGCATCACGGTTGCCCGCGCCCCACTCTTGCAGAATGCACGTGACATCTTCGAGGTTGTGATCGCTCACACTTGCTCCTTACAGGTAGCCAGGTGATCCAATCCTTGATTGCCTCTAATTCTACTCACAACTTTGCTTTTGCCCAACTTTTTTCGCATAGCGTGTCTGTTCAACGCCGGGAGAAGAAATCAGCACCGCCTGGCGGAAGCTGGTCAGGTATCCGCACCAGAACCCGCCCAGCTTAAACAGGCGGTACTGACCCTTACGCTCTTGCTTGAGCAACTACCAACTTTATCTCGTCAAGTGACCTGCGAAAATACTTTTCCGCGCGGATGTCCTTTTTCTCCTCGGTGATGCGCGTTAGTTAGATGAACGAAGATTCTCTAAGACAACTCAAGACATAAGTAATTTCTAAAGGAGGCTGTGATGAAGCGAATAATTCTCAGGCACCTGAGTGGTTCAAAGGCAAATCAGGTAGAGGAATTTCCACTAAACCATTTTGAAGAGTTGGTGATCGGACGAGACCCTTCGTCCACGGTTAAGTTCGACCCTGACAAGGATGATCTGGTCGGACGACAGCATGCAAAAATTGTGCGCGAGGGATCAGATTCCAAGCAGTTTCTAATCACCGATCTTGGCAGCCGCAACGGAACATACGTCAACAAAGAGCGGATTCTCGGAACGGTGAATATCGCACCGGGCGATGTCGTTCAGTTCGGCCCGGGCGGGCCGGAGTTTCAGTTTGATCTCGATCCACGACCGGAGGGACTGGCCCGTGCGACACGAATCGTTACCGACCCGACGGCGGCCACCGCTATCAAACCCAATGCGCCACCGGCGACGCGCATCAGCGGCAGCGACGGCGCATCGAACGCCGCCTTCGGTGGTTCGTCTGGATTCGACAGTTCGTCCGCCGGAATTCGCCCAAGCGTCGGCAAGACGACGGTGATGCGGATGATCGCGCAGACGAAGGGCGAATCGAAGAAGTGGATTGCTCTCGTCGCGGCGGCGGTGCTGCTGGTCGTCGGTACGGCTGGCGCCGGTTCTCTGTACTGGGTGAGGAAGCGTGCGGCGGAGGTGGCAGCCGCTAGCGCCGCCACGACCGCCGCCGCCGCCACGACCGCACAGCAGATGAGCCTGTTGGGAGATAGAGCCAGTAAGGTCGAGGCAAGAAC
>JACDEG010000220.1 GCA_013816505.1 Pyrinomonadaceae bacterium
GCCGCGCACAGAGAGATATTACGGGTGCTCGAATCTCTGCCGGACGAAGTGGACGAGGCGTCGCCCGCTTACAAGTTCGCCGAAGCCGCGACCTTCCGGCATCACGCGCACCACGCGGCGCAGATCGAGGAATGGAAAAAGGTGATGGGTGACAAGTGACAGGTGATAAGAGCGAGGCTTCGATCCCATCACCTGTCACTTGTCACCCATCACTGCTTTTAAGGAGAAGACATTGGCAACGGAACAGTTTGATGTGACGATCATCGGTGGCGGCCCCGGCGGCTATGTCGCGGCGATTCGCGGCTCGCAGTTAGGTTTAAAAGTCGCGCTCGTCGAGAAGGATAAACGACTCGGCGGCACGTGCGGCCTGCGCGGCTGCATCCCGACAAAGCAGCTTTTGATGTCGGCGCACATCTACGAACAGATGCAGCACGCCGCCGACTTCGGCGTGCAGGCCAGTGAGATCAAACTTGCCTTCGCCGACGTGCAGAAGCGCAAAGACAAAGTCGTGATGAAGAACTCGAAGGGCGTCGAGTTTTTGATGAAGAAGAATAAGGTGACGGTCTTCAACGGCTACGGCAAACTGCAACTCCCCGGCAAAGTCGAAGTGACGATGGACGGTGGCAAGACCGAAACCATCGAAACCAAAAACATCATCATCGCCACCGGCTCGGTCGTCCGTCCCATCCCCGGCTTCGAAACCGACGGCGGGCGCGTCGTCAACAGCGACCACGTGCTTGAGCTAAAGGAAGTGCCGAAGTCGATGATCGTGATGGGCGCGGGCGCGGTCGGCGTCGAGTTCGCGTCAGTCTATTCGCGCTTCGGCTGTGACACGACGATTGTCGAACTGATGCCACGCCTGCTGCCGCTCGAAGACGAAGAGGTGTCCGCCGATCTCGCGAAGGCGTTCCGTAAGCGCAACATCAAGCAGCAACTCGACACCAAACTTGAGAAGATGGAGAAAACTGACACCGGCATTAAGCTGACCGGCAAAACCTCGAAAGGTGAGACGGTAAACCTCGAAACCGGGATGCTGCTGGTCGCGGTCGGGCGGATGCCGTTCATCGAAGGTCTCGGACTCGAAGGCACGAAGATCAAAATCGAACGCGGCGCGATTCAGGTTGACGAATACTTACGCACCGGCGAACCCGGCGTCTACGCCATCGGCGACGTGATTCCGACGCCGTGGCTCGCGCACCTCGCGTCGAAGGAAGGCATCCTCGCCGTCGAACAGATCGCCGGCCAGACGGCGCACCCGATCAATCTGCGCCTGGTGCCGTCGTGTACCTATTGTGACCCGGAAGTGGCGTCCGTCGGGTTGACCGAGAAGAAGGCACGCGAGTTGGGTTATGACGTGAAGGTCGCGAAGTTCCCGTTCTCCGCGTCGGGCAAGGCGCGCATTATCGGCGAGGAAGAGGGCTTTGTGAAGGTCGTCAGCGAGACGAAGTACGACGAACTCCTTGGCGTCCACATTATCGGCCCGCACGCTACTGAGTTGATCGCCGAAGCCTGCGTCGCAATGCAGCTTGAGTCAACGGCGGAAGAACTCGGACGCACGATGCACGCGCACCCGACCATTTCCGAATCCGTGATGGAAGCCGCCGAAGGCATCCACGGTCTGACGATTCACATGTGAAGGCGGTGACAAGTGATGGGTGACAGGTGACAAGTAAAAGACTGGCCTGTCTCGTCAACCGCCACTTGTCACCTGTTAAAGAATTTATGAAAAAGGAAACGCAGCGTAAGAGCGCGTCATCCGCGGGCCTTGCTAAAAAGCGTCGAGGCGCGGACGGAGACGGGAATAACAACGGCGGGCCGTTGAACGTGGCGGGCGAACTTGTCTGCACGACGGAGACGACGCTCACCGACGCACAGATGCTTGAGCTCTATCGCTATCTGAAGTTGACGCGGATGGTCGAGGAGAGATTGGTTAATCTGTACCGGCAGACGAAAATCGTCGGCGGCGTGTTTCGCTCTTTGGGTCAGGAAGCGACGGCGGTCGGGACGTGTTACGCGCTCGAACCGCAGGACTTCATCTCGCCGCTGATCCGCGACTTGGGCGCGGTGCTGGTCAAGGGCATTCGACCCCGCGAGATTTTCGCGCAGTACATGGCGAAGGCGTGGGGGCCTTCCGAAGGACGTGATTTGAACATCCACTTCGGCGACATGTCGAAAGGTTTCATCGGCCCGATCTCGCACCTCGGCGACATGATTCCGGTGATGACCGGCATCGCGCTCGGCGCGCGGATGCAGCATAAGAATCTGGTCGCGGTCGCGTACATCGGCGACGGCGGAATGAGCACCGGCGCGTTCCACGAAGGATTGAACTTCGCCGCCGTGCAGCGCCTGCCCGTCATCATCATCGCGGAGCACAACTGGTATGCCTACTCGACGCCGACCTCGAAGCAGACGGCGGTCAAAGACCTCGCCGACAAAGCCGCCGGCTACGGCATCCCCGGCCACATCGTTGACGGTAACGACGTTATCGCCTGCTACGAGGTGACGAAGAAGGCTGCCGAGTTCGCGCGCGGTGGCGGCGGCGCGGTCTTGATTGAGGCGAAGACTTATCGCCGCAAAGGCCACGCCGAACATGACGACCAGAGATATTTGCCATCGGGCGAACTCGACGAGTGGGAGAGGAAAGACCCGATAGATCGCTACGAGCGACATTTGATTTCGCAGAATGTCGCAACGCGCGAAAAGCTCAATGAGATTATGGCCGACGTGCAGCGCGAGATTGACGAGGATGTTGAATGGGCTGAAAGCTCGCCGATGCCGGAACCGGAGAAGGCAGCTTACGGTGTGTTCGATAATTCAATCGCCCCGCCCGCGTTGAGACCAAAAATTTTCGGCGGGAATTGAGCCGCATTGCGTAGTGTCAGTAACCCGGAGAGGCGTGCGGTGACTAAAACTCTCAAGGTCGAACTCACAGTCGAGGAAGACAACGGGCGAACCATCGTTAAGACGCTCGAAGGTGAAGACGCTGAGAAGTGGCAAAAGTTTATTGCGTCCGTTTGCCTGCTCGCTCACATCCACAACAAGAATCCGGACTGGGGAAGTCTCCGCTGGCAGAAGGAAGAAGTAAGCGTTGAGTAACCATCGAGCAAGGACTTTTTAGAGTGTCAACTGCAACCAAAAAAGAGCACAAGTCCAACCGTCCGTCGCGTGGCGGCGTGGCGACGTTCGTTGAAGCGATTCGTCAGGGCATCTGGGAAGAGATGGAGCGTGACCCGACCGTGTTCGTGATCGGTGAAGATGTCGGTGTGTACGGCGGCGCGTTCAAGGTGACGGATGGATTGCTCGACGAGTTTGGCGAGGGGCGCGTGATTGACACTCCAATCTCTGAAGGCGCGATTGTCGGCGCGGCGTGCGGCGCGGCGTTGATGGGAATGCGGCCCGTGGCGGAGTTTCAATTCATTGACTTCATCTCATGTGGCTTCGACATGCTGACTAACTATGCGGCGAAGTGCCGATACCGCTGGGGCGCGGGACTCGCAACGGTGTTCCGTGGGCCGTGCGGCGCGGGCGTCCACTCCGGGCCGTTCCACTCGATTAACGCCGAAGCATTTTTCCTTAACACGCCGGGCTTAAAGATCGTCGAACCTTCGACCGCCTACGACGCGAAGGGCTTAATCAAAGCCGCGATCCGCGACCCCGACCCGGTGCTGTTCTTCGAGCACAAGAAACTCTATCGCCTGCCGCGCCTGCGCGAGGAATTGCCGGAGGACGATTACGTCGTCGAGATCGGCAAGGCGCGAATCGCCCGCGAGGGGCGCGACCTGTCGATCATCACATTCGGCGCGCAGGTGTTGACCGCGCTCGATGCCGCCGCGGAGTTGGAGCGCGAGGGACTCGACGTTGAAGTCATTGATTTGCGGACGCTCGCGCCGCTCGACAAGGAAGCGATTCTGACCAGCGTGAAGAAGACGAGCAAGGCGTTGTTGCTGCACGAAGCGGCGCGGACGGGTGGCATCGGCGGAGAAATCGCGGCGGTCATCGCGGAAGAAGCGTTCGAGTGGCTCGACGCGCCGGTGGTGCGCGTCGCGGCCATTGACACGCCCGTGCCGTACTCGCCGCCGCTCGAAGAGTATCACCTGCCGCAACTCAAAGACGTGTTGGACGCGGCGCGGAAATTAGCAGCATATTAAAAGCCGTGACAGGTGACAGGTGACGGGTGACAAGAGAAATACTTTTGACCTGTCACCCGTCACCTGTCACTTGTCACGGAGGAGTTTATGAGCACAGAAGTCGTGATGCCGCAGATGGGCGAGTCCATTGCGGAGGGAACAATTACCAGATGGTTGAAGAAGGTCGGCGAGCGCGTCGAGCGTGACGAACCGCTGTTCGAGATTTCGACCGATAAGGTTGACGCGGAGATTCCTTCGCCGGCCGCCGGTACATTAACCGAGATCAAGTTTAAGGAAGGCGATACGGTCGAAGTTAACGTAGTGGTCGCGGTTGTCGGTGACGGCGCGGAAGGTGCGGCGCCGGCAAGTCCATCTGCGGAAGCGAGTGCGCCCACCCCCGCGCCCCCAGCACCATCTGGCGCGGCTCCCGTAACGGCGGCTACCGCACCGGCGGGCACGTCGCCGGCGAGCCAGTCTGCCGTCTCCGCCCCCCCGCCTCCGTCTCCGCCTTCAACTGCGCCCGCAAACGCACCTTCGCCACAAGGAGCAGTCGACACCGCACCTATCAAAGCCGCCGTCTCTGAAGTTGCCGGTAGAAGTTATGACGACCAGCGTCCCGGCGCGAAAGAGGAAGCACAGGCGACGCCCGCCCCGACAACCGGGATAGCGAGTGGAGCAACGGACGGTGCGGCGAGCGGTGGTAACGGCGGCGCGCAGACAGCCGAGGATTTGCGGCGCGCCCGTTCCAGCCCGCTGGTGCGCAACATCGCTAAAGAGCACGGCGTCGACATCACGCAACTCGAAGGCACGGGGATGAGCGGGCGCGTCACGAAGAATGACATCCTGAGCTTCATCGAATCCGGCGCCACGCCGACGGGTGCCACACCGACCGTTGCTGCTGCTGCTACGCCCGCGCCGCAGATTCAGCCGCCGCCACCGACAGTCGCACCCGCCGCAACAACGGCCCCGTCCGCGAAAGCGCCGTCGAAGTCGCCCGTGCCGGCAACGCCGCCCGGCGCAGGCGACCGCGTCGAGACGATGAGCGTGATGCGTCGCAAAATCGCCGAGCACATGATCGTCTCGCAGCGCACGTCGGCACACGTCCTGACTGTCTATGAAATCGACATGACGCGCATCGCGCGCCTGCGCGAACAGCACAAGGCGGCGTTCCAACAGAACACGGGGACGAAGCTCACCTACATGCCGTTCATCTTCCAGGCGGTCACGGCGGCGATTCGCAAGTTTCCGATATTCAACTCGCAGGTCAGCGGCGACCAGATCACATACAAACGCGACATCAACCTCGGCTTGGCGGTGGCGCTCGATGGGGGGTTGATCGTGCCGGTGATTAAGCGCGCCGACGATCTTTCAATCGCGGGGCTGGCGCGCGCGGCGAACGACCTCGCCGACCGCGCGCGCGCCAAACAATTGAAGCCGGACGAAGTCGGCGGCGGCACGTTCACTGTCACCAACCCCGGCGTCTTCGGGGGCTTGTTCGGAACGCCGATCATCAATCAGCCGCAGGTCGCCATCCTCGGCGTCGGTGCGATTGAAAAGCGTCCGAAGGTCATCGCTAACGAAGAGGGTGATGAATACATCGCGGTTCGCACGATGGCCTACTTCGCCCTCAGCTTTGACCATCGCATCATCGACGGTGCGGATGCCGAGCGCTTCCTCGGTTACACTAAACAACTTCTGGAAGCGGGACAGTTCTCCGTCTAAGGATTACGAGTTAAATAGCTTCTCGGAATTTCACCGCTCGCGGACGCGAGAGGGCGCGGAGATGTGAAAGCAAAGCTTCATCATTCTAATGAACAGCAGTGCACTGCTCGGCGTCCTCGGCGCACTCAGCGGTGCATTCGAGATGATGGAGAAATCCCACTCATCATGTCTCACAAAGGCCTGTTATATTGCGATCAAGTGGTGATTCAATGATAATTAATCAAAGCGCAACGAAATACGCATTTTCTCCATCGAAGCCCCTTGACTAGCTCAGTTTGTTGACTCAGAATCCGGAGCGAAACAATTCGCTGAAGAAACAATGCAACCTCGTGATTGATTCCGAGTGAAACGGCTCGCGCCAGACAGCGTTCTCCCACGACGTTAACCGGAGACCTCGACAGTCTCGAAGTTTTACGAGAGACCGTCCTTAAGCCTGCGGAAGTGCGAGGAGCGTCGATAGGGCTACCCGACAATTTCGCAATGGAGATAAAAATATGAATGTACTAGGATCCAAAAAGTTAAAATCAGCATCACTCACGTCCGCATTAGTGCTGGCGTTGGGAACAGCAGCGTTGGCACAGACTGACGCCAACCGCAGCAACACCACGACGACCAATCAGAGCGGTACTAGCACAAGCGACCGCAGCACCAGCGGGACACAGCAAGGGACGACCAGTACCAGCGGGACACAGCAAGGGACGACCAGCAGCAGCGGCTCCACCACGCGGACCGAAGCAACGCCGGGCGAAAGCTCGCGCACCATCGCCAGCGGCGAAAAGGTGAAGATCAGAGGCGTGGTCACACGCCGCGATAGCGAGACGTTCACCATCCAGGACGAGAACGGCGTGAACACGGTCGTTCGCTTGATGGATGATACGAGCGTTAAGACGAAGGGCGGCTTCCTGCGCAGCGGCAAGAACTATGGCACCACCGCGATCTTGCGCGGGCTCGGCCTGGAAGTTGAAGGTCGCGGTGACGCTTCGGGCCAACTCGTCGCTAACAAGGTCCGCTTCACCGACACCGAGTTGAGAGTCGCCCGCTCCATCGGTGCGCGCGTCGATCCGGTCGAGAGCCGCGTCGGAACCGCGGAGAACAGAATCGGTCAGGTCGAGCAGAACTCGCAGCGTTTGTCAGGTCAGCTTGAAGAGTTGGCCGCCGTTTCGAACGCGGCGCGCGGCGGCGCAAAGGCCGCTCAGGACACCGCTGACTCGGCCATCGCTGGCGTCAATGCGACCAATGAACGCATCTCGGCGCTTGATGATTATGTTCCGCAGCAGAGCGTCGCGGTGAACTTCAAGGTCGGAAGCGCCGTGCTTCAGCCGGAAGGCAAGACGCAACTCGACGAGATTGCCAAGCAGGCCGCCAGCGCGAAGGGCTACGTACTTGAAGTCGGTGGCTTTGCCAGCGCCGATGGCAGCACCGAAGCAAACCGCAAGCTCAGCCAGCGCCGTGCGGACAGCGTGATCCGTTACCTGGTCGAGAATCACAATATTCCGCTCCGCCGCATCATCACTCCGTATGGCTATGGTGAGGCGCAGGCGGTTGCCGATAACACCACTAAGGAAGGCCGTCAGCAGAATCGCCGCGTCGAGGTGAAGGTGCTGGTTAACCGTGGCATCATGCAAGGCTCGCCGAACATGACGACGCCCGCTTCTACCAGCAGTAACCCTGAATAAGCCCGCCTGAACAGTGGCGGATGGCAAAATGACGAGTGACGGGGTAAGCTTTCCACACCCCGCCACTCGTTTTTTAATTTACCCGTCTCTATATTTTCGCGCGAGGAATTGACCCTGTGATAATTAAGCAGAACAGATTCACCCGACCATCGACGCCAGCACTCTTTTTCAGCGTGCTGGTGCTTCTGCCAACGCTCGCTACAGCGAGTCTTAGTCAGACCAAATCAACGTCGTCGCGTCCGAAGCGTGCCGTTGCTGCGGCGACTGACGCGAAGAAGAAAACTTCGCCGGCGAAAAAAACTGCGGCCCGAACGCCAGCGGCTTCGTCAAAGCCCATCGCGGTGCCGAGGCTGGCGGCGGGGCAGACACCCGCTCAATCGACTTCGCGTCCCGTCACCGTCACGCTGACACCGCCGACTGAGTCCGGGCCGAGGCTCGCGCAAACTCCCACTCAGTCGCCAACTCAAACATCTCCATCTCAATCGACGCCGCCCGCCGCGCCGTCGACAGCAACAGTGCCCGCACCATCGCCGCCGCCGCAACAACAACGTCCGCCTGCCAGCGGCGGGGCACAGAAGGGTGCGCCCGGTAAGCCTCCCGCTGAGGTAATTGGTGATGACGAAGAAGTGATCCGCGTCACTTCGAATCTGGTCGTTGTCCCGGTTTCTGTGACAGACGCAAAGGGCGAGTTGGTGCAGGGTTTGAAGGCGACGGACTTTCGACTGGAAGAAGAGGGCCGCGCGCAGCAGGTGGCAGAGGTCGGCGACCCTGAACAGGTGCCAATCGAACTCGCGCTGTTGATCGATGTTTCCGGCAGCGTCAACGCGCGCTTCGCATTCGAGCAGGAGGCAGCGTCGCGGTTCCTGAAAGAAGTTCTCAAGCCGGCGGACAAGGCGTCTGTTTACACTATCGGCATTACCCCGAAACTCGAACAGGCGCGGGCCAATGCCGACATCGCCACGCGGAGTCTGTTGGCCGTCCAGCCGGCGCGAGGGCCGACTGCGTTCTACGACACGGTGATCGAAGCAGCGCGCTATCTTGCGCAGTCGTCGCCACCGCGTCATCGCCGCGTGATCGTCGTCATCAGTGATGGCGAAGACAACTACAGCGAGAAGATTAAAGCGACGGTGGGCTCGACGCGCGAAGAGCAGGAGACGACCTCGGCGAAGGTGCGGCGGCAGATCAACGACCGTGTGTTGCAGGAGGTGCAGCGCGAGGTGCAGCGCGCCGACGCTGTCTTCTACTCGATCAATCCGAGCGGGCAATCGCTGCGGCTCAACGATATCAGCAAGTACGCGCAGGACGGCATGGCTCAAATGGCTGAAGTGACGGGCGGCTCCGCGTTCGTCCCTGAAGAGTTGGAAGATTTAGGCGCAGTCTTCCGCCAGATCGCTGCCGAGTTGCGTTCGCAGTACCTCGTGCAATACTACTCGAACAGTCAGGCCCCGCCGGGCAAGTATCTGGGTATCAAGGTTCGCGTCCCCACACGCGCCGATTTACGCATCCGCGCGCGGCAGGGCTACTACGTCCCGCAACCGAAATAGGAACGCCGGAGCAGAGAGTCGGTTGAAAACACCGACGCCCCAACTCTTTGCCCCGGCCACTGATCTTTTGCTTTTCCTTTATAACTCCAGCAGCACGTCGGTCAACTGATAGACCACTTGGATAAGCGACCGACCGGCGGCGTCCAGTTGATTCGCGGCGGCGCTGGCTTCAGCGGCGGCGGCGGCGGCGGCGACACCTGCCACACGTCTATAGTAACCTTCCAGTCCGGGCGTGGTGCGAAAATAAACTTCGAGTCGGTCAAGTCCTTCGCGCACGTTCCGCAAGCTGTCGCGGAGTCCCGCGCGTGTGCGGTTCGATAGCGCGGCGGCCTGCGCCGAGTCGCCGCCGCGCAATTGTGCTTCGGATCCCTCAAAGTCTTTCGAGAGCCGCCCATAAACATAGAGGAAGCGCGTCAGGTTTTTAATCTGATCGGCGACCCGCACGCGCGCCGCGACCACGGCCTGGGGGTCACGGGTCGAAGGTGAGCGGCGCGTTGTCGGGCTGCGCCGTCGTTGCGGTGTGGCGACGCGGCGCCCGCGTGTC
>JACDEG010000681.1 GCA_013816505.1 Pyrinomonadaceae bacterium
GTTCGGCACTGTCAGGTCGAGGCGCAAGATGTCGCCTTTCTCCACCGCGACCTTCGCCAGCATCGCGATGTGAGCATCGTCGGTGGCAAGACCTTTCAGCGATTTCACGATGTCGGCTTGGAAGAGGCCCTTCGCGTCATCTTCGGTCGAGGCGGCGTTGTACTCGTCTTTGCGCGGCGGCGGGATCAGGCCGTTGTTGACGAGCGGCCCGCCATCGCGGTCAACCGTCACCCAATCGCCGCTCCCTTTCACCTCGCCCTTATCATTTATCCGCTGCGTCTCCCGGCGCTGTGTGACGGCGTTGATGCCGATCACGTTCCCGGCTTTGCCGCGCAGCATACTTGCCGGAACACTGACGGCGGTGATCAACGTATTGAAGCCCGCGTAGGTGTCGCGGCCGCCGCGCTCGCCTAAGAGAGACTTGTTCGGGCGGCCCGGGTTCATGATCGATGAGGCGACGAAGCGGTTCGCGCCCGTGTCGTCCAAGAAGAACGGGTCGTCGGCGACGCCCGCGTAGAAGGCGGCTCCGTTCTCCTCATTATTCGTGACAACGAATTCCGGCGCTTTGTACTCTTGGTCTGAAGGAGTCGTTGGCGCAGTGAACTTCTTGTCGCCAGGCAACTCAATCGTCGCGGTCTGATTCATCGTGCGACCGAGACCTTTGGAATAGATCACGTCTACGAATTCGTCCGGCTTCGCGTCGCCGGTGTTCTCGATCTCGAAGCGGTAGCGGATGTTGTGGTCGAAGATCGCCATGCCGAAGTGCTCGCCCGAAACGACGAAGCCTTGCGTGCTCATGATGAGGACGACCTTCGAGTTGTCGTTCGGATCGAGAAACGCATATGTGTCGGTCAGGTCGGAGCCGCGATCCTGCGTGATCGACGGCGAGTCGATGTGGTCGGAAGCGCTCGTGCGCGTCAGCGGCGTCAACTGAATTGCAAGCGCCGCCATCAGGGCGAGGGCGACAAGCGCGATCTTTTTAATTCTTGAGCGAATCATTTTCTCTCCTTAAATCGGCGGGACCATTGCACCAAGAGCTGATCGCCCTTTCTGGTCCCGTATGCTGTTTCGTAAGCAGGGGGCGGCCCTTAAGTTCATCGGAAGGATGTTTCCGGTTCATCGCGCATCAGGCGTCATATTTCAGTCCCCCTGTTTTGACGACCGTCTGCCGCGCCACCGATGATTGGCGAAATACATGCCGCCGGAGGTGAGTGCCAGCAACAATGTACTCGGCTCAGGTATGGGTGCCGCCGCCGCCGGAGCCAGCGTTGTCCCCCCAAAGATGACCGGGTTGCCGTTCGCGTCAAGCGCCAGCGCCGTGAATGACGTGGGGTTCGGCGCGAACAGGCTGTCGAATCGGAATCCCGAGACGGTCGTTCCCGCCGTAAAGGTCTGGGTGTTCTCGACGAAGTCCACCAGCCCGAGGCCGGAGTCGAAAAATATATTGAACCCGGACGGAGCCAATAGATTTTGCACCGCATTAGACCCACTCAACACGCTGATCGTGATCGCCGAAATATCAAGGGGTGTGTTGTTAGTGATGCTGTAATTGTAGCGGAACAGGCTGCCGTTCATCGTCACGGTGGCATTGACCATGACCGGCTCCGCTTGGGCGATGCCCGGCAAGACGAGGGCACATAGTAGTGCGGTCGCCAGCACGAGAAACCTTGCATAATGCCGTGGTTCGTTCATAAGAGACTCTCCTTTGCGTTCATCGTATTTACAACTTTATAACCGCACGTCGATTGGGTCCCTCATCAAGCTCTCGCCGTGCTCGATCAGGGACAACTTCCGGTGGCGGGACGGGCAAAGTCCTTCACGCTCCGCCCGCCCGTGTGTCCTTTCTTCCGTCTCGCGTCGTTGGCGCGGGGCACGGAGCAAGAGAGTTACAGGCGCAATCTGGTATCCCGCCTGTTGATGCCATTCGGATTCGGCATGACTTGAGGCGCAACGAACGGGAAGGTGTTACCGAACGCGAAGTCGTTGCGGTCAACGAAGTCGCCGAGCGGCTGATTGTTGTTAATTAGCGTGAACGTCGCATCAGCAACGTCGTCCTGCAAGCGACGCCCGCCCATGTTCGCAGGCCCCCCGGACGCGTTGTTGCCTCCACCGGGACCCGTGTTCGGAACTGTCAGGTTGAGTCGCAAAATGTCGCCCCTCACTTGAATCATGTTCAGGAGTATTGCGATGTTTGCATCGTTGGTGCCGAAGTTACGCAGGGATTGAATAATGTCTTCCCTAAACCTGCCGTTCGCATCATCAACCGTCGGAGCGCCGTTGTACTCGTCCTTGCGCGCCGGCGGAATGAGTCCGTTGTTGACGAGCGGAACGCCTTCGCGGTCAACCGTCACCCAGGGACCTGACCCGATGACCTGACCGTTGGTTTGGACGATTTGGAAGCGCTGGCGCTGCGTCACACCGTTCAAGCCGAGTTCGTTGCCGGTCCCGCGCAGCCTCGACGCCGGGACGCTGAGGGCGATACACAGAGTACTGAAGCCTGAATAGGTGTCGCGCCCCGGCCCTTGATTTCGGCCTCGGTTTCGAGCCTGACCTGGAAGCTGACCATTTCGTTGACGATCTGCGTTGGGGTCTGAGCCATCAGGGGCATTGAAACCGGCACGATTCGCAAATATCGCGCGATTAGGATTGCCCGGATTACGAACCGACGACAGAACGAAGCGGTTCGCGGCGGTGTTGTCGAGGAAGAACGGATCATCTGGCGCACCGGCGTAGAGGCTAACTCCGCTTTCGGCATCGGTCGTCACCGTTAACGGTGGCGGCTCAATATCGTCCACATCATCACCCTGACTCGGGATGGGCACCAATCCGGTAAAGCTGCGTCCAGAGGGAAGCAGGACGGTCGCCATCTGTCCCGGTTCCACTTCGCGACCGACGTACCTGTCGAAGCGAACGTCGTAGAACAGGTCCGGCGCGGCATCGCCCGTGTTTTCGATCTC
>JACDEG010000221.1 GCA_013816505.1 Pyrinomonadaceae bacterium
CCTCCAAGATATTCGTCAAGCAGAGGTAGACCATGTGGTGGTCGGGGGCGATGTGTTTCCGGGCCCGATGCCATTTGAAACACTCACGCGTTTGCTGGACCTCAACATTCCAGTACAGTTTATCCAAGGCAATGGCGACCGTGTGGTGCTTGCACAGATGGCTGGCACGGAGTCAAGCGAGGTCCCAGAACAGTTTCGAGAGGTCGTGCGCTGGAACGCCCAGCAGCTACATCCTGAACACGAGCGGTGTTTAGCTAGCTGGCCTCAAACACACCGTGTCGAGATTCGCGGGTTAGGCGAGGTGCTGTTTTGCCATGCGACACCGCGCAGCGACACTGAGATATTTACCCGTTTGACGCCTGAAGACCGCCTCTTACCAATCTTTGAAGGACTCAGCGTACCTCTCGTCGTCTGCGGTCATACGCACATGCAGTTCGACCGAATGATCGGAAGGATTCGAGTTGTGAATGCTGGCAGTGTGGGAATGCCGTTTGGTGAACCGGGTGCTTATTGGCTCTTACTTGGACCCGACGTTCAGTTTCGGCATACTTCCTACGATCTGACGAAAGCTGCTGAGCGCATTCGAGGCACGAACTATCCACAAGCTCAAGATTTTGCAGCACGTAACGTCCTGCAACCCCCATCGGAGAGGGAGATACTTGAGGTATTTGCCAAGACTGAATTAAGGTGAAAGCGAGTACGGCATCGCTTAAACATCGAAACGACGCCGCCGAACAAACCATCTAAGGTGGTCGTGACAAGCAGAATCTTCCACTCATGCGGGAGTTGGTGCCACGGCAGGCACCAACAACGATCCCTTCTGGCGCAAACATTCCATATACCTCGCCTCGTCGTCATTCGTCCGTGTCTGCCAGCATCGGTAGATTATCCTGATCCACTTGTAGGGCAGTGCTCGGACGGCTGCCTGATGACTCTTTCTATTCACTTTTTGTTCGGCATAATAAGCTCGTGCCCAGAACGAATGCTTGATCGACTCATCGCCGAACTCGTAAAAGCTTTGCCGCAGCAACTTCGGGCACTGATTCTATTGATAGGACAGCAGTGGTTAGTTTACCGCGTTGCGAGGTTTGATTCTGTGATAGAGAGCGGTGTATGCCGGTTAAATACACTCTCAATAAGGTTAGCTTCCTCAACCGCACGTCGGCGGTTTCAGGCCATGCGAAAGTGATGATCTAAATGAAGAGAAAGAATTGCAAAAGGCTCGGGCTCGCGCTGGTGCTCGTGACTGGAATTGTGGCTACCAGCGCCTCAAGATCAGCGGTCACTGGTCAGCAGACAGATGTGCAGGTTCCGTCCTATCCATTGAGGTTTGGCGTCTTTGTCGCGCGGTTCGATACCGTCGGCACCTTCACGCTGGAGGGCGACCGCTGGCCCTCCCTGAGAGGCAGTTGGAAAAGCAAGGCTGATGAAATTGAGCTGTCAATGTCCGGCGGCCCCGCCGGTTGTGAAGGCTCCGGGCGGTATCGGCTGCGGATAGACGGCAGCCGCATCAGTTTCAACCTCGTCTCAGACAATTGCAGGTCGCGACGAATGATTCTAGACCGCAGCACCTGGTCGCGCGCCGGGGAGGAGAAAATCAAGGCCCCGCGGCGCATCGTGAGGGCCGCCGGGGCGAGGGCACCTGCGCGCCCCGATCCAAACACCTCTAGGGGGAGTTGGCCCTCCTTCCGCGGACCGCAGGCTTCGGGTGTGGCCGAGCGGCAGAATCTCCCCGATCAGTGGGACGGCAAGACGGGTGAGAACATTCTCTGGCGCACACCGATTCCCGGGCTCGCTCACTCCAGTCCGGTCGTCTGGGGTCATCGAATCTTCGTCACCAGTGCTGTCAGCAGTGACCCGAACGCGACCTTCCGGCCCGGTCTGTATGGCGACGGCGATGCCTCTCAAGATCGCTCGCGCCACCGTTGGATGATCTACGCGCTCGACAAACGAACCGGCACAATCCTCTGGGAACGCACCGCGCACCAGGGCGTTCCCGCTGACCAGCGCCACATCAAATCGACCTACGCCAACTCAACTCCCGCCACCGACGGCCGTATCGTCGTGGCCTGGTTCGGATCGCAAGGCGTCCACGCCTACGATGTCAACGGGCGCTTTCTCTGGAAGGTTGACCTGGGCCGACTCGACTTCGGCGCTTATGACATTCCGACGTACGAATGGGGTTCCGCCAGCTCGCCCATCATCTGGAACGGTCTCGTCATTCTCCAGTGCGACACCCAGGATGATTCATTCATGCTGGCCCTGGACGCCAGTACCGGCAAGACGGCGTGGAAGACCGAGCGCGATGAGATTCCGTCGTGGGGCACACCGACCGTTGCGATAACATCGTCAGGCCCGGAACTGGTCGCGAACGCGTCCAACTACATCCGGGGTTACGACCCGCGCACGGGAAAGGAGTTGTGGCGGCTCGGGCGCAGTTCGAAAATCACTGCTCCGACGCCTACCTTTGCCGACGGCATGTTCGTCATCGTTAGTGGCCGCGCGCCCGAACGGCCGATCTATGTGGTGCGGGCCGGTGCCCGGGGCGATCTCACCTTGCCCGTAGGTAAGACAAACAGCGAGGCAGTCGCGTGGAGCCGCACGGGTCGCGGCTCGTACATGCCGACGCCATTAATCTATGAGGGCATCCTCTACGTGCTCGCCAACAACGGTCTCCTCGACGCCTACGACTTGCGGACCGGTGAGGAGTTCTACCGACAAAGACTACCGCTGATCGGCAGCGGCTTCAGCGCGTCGCCGGTAGCCTCCGACGGCAAACTTTACTTCTCGAACGAGGACGGGGAAATAATTGTCATCGCGGCTGGCCGAAGCTTCACTCACGTTGCAACAAACTCGATGGGAGAGATGCTGATGGCTACCCCAGCCCTGTCGGATGGTGTGATGTACGTGCGCTCGTCGAAGAGCCTGTTCGCGATTGGGAGGAAGCAGTGAGTGGAAATAAATGATGACCCAGCGGCGGCAAATGAAGACGGCCGCACGACGACGCCGCTATGAATCGTCGCTTCGACGGGCTACTCGGTGTGCAGGTGCACGTCGGCCCGCCGCTGAAGATCATGATGTAAAACCGGTCTTATGTCGACAATAATATTGGGTAGAATCGGGTCGCCATACATCACTTTCATCATGCGGTTTCCCCGAAGCCCCTACTGAACCGGGATAGCTGCGATGAGCGCGCCGCCGAACGTCCCAGATAACCGGTGAGCACGAAACCACGAATCAACAGACAGGTTGGAAGAGAGTCCGGTTCATCTGGTTGTTAAGCGCTCCCCCTCCTGTGTAAGAAATTAATACTAGAGGTTAACAGTAATAGCCTGAAATCCGTCTTACCTGAGTGACGAATAGTAGTTCCATCCTGGTCTCTTCATTTCATTATAGGGAGAAAACGCCTGATGAGAATAACAAAGGTAATGTGGGCCTTCGCGGTTCTTGGATTAATTTCTATATGCGCGGAAAGTCGCGTCTCATGCGCCTATGTTACTCAAGCGGGACAGGTGGTTGAACGAAAAACTTACGTCTTTCCCTCCTACGAGCAAGCTGTGCAGATCACAGATGTCGAGAATTACGCCTCCAAAGAGGGATATGAGCGGGCCGTCAACGACCGCAACTTTGAATTCCAAAAGCTGAAATATACGAGCGATGGCCTTAAAGTGATTGCGTACCTTTATAAGCCCGCGCGCACTGAGGGAAGAAGGCACCCTGCTATCATTTTTAACCGGGGAAGTACAGTTAGAGGCGATATTGCACCGGAGCTCGTCTCGTTCTTCCACCGGCTGGCGTCACAAGGATTCGTCGTGCTCGCCCCGATGTATCGGCAGAGCGACGGCGGTGAAGGCCGTGATGAGGTCGGAGGGGCGGATGTAGACGATCTGATGAATGCCGTTCCTCTGGCGAAGTCCTTCGACTTTATAGATACGGGCAACTTGTTCCTGTACGGCGAGTCGCGCGGAGGGATGATGACCTACCAGGCGATTAAGAAGGATTTCCCCGCTAACGCGGCGGCAGTATTCGGGGCGTTCACAGATCTCGAGGCCTTGATTAAGTTTCGCCCCCAAGTCTACCTGCCTGCCACTCTCAAGCAGCTCTGGCCTGACTTCGACACACGCAAGGATGAAATTGTTAAATCCAGGTCAGCCATTCACTGGCCAGAACTGTTAGGTGTGCCGCTCCTCATCATGCACGGTGGGACTGATTGGAGTGTGAGTCCGAGTCAGTCTCTAGCCATCGCCCAGAGGCTGCAGGACTTGGGTAAGACCTACGAATTGATTATTTACGCGCAAGACGGACACATCCTGTCGCGAAATCTGGAAGATCGAGATAGAAGGGCGGTAGGATGGTTCAAGAAGCACATGAAGAACAAGTCGTAGGCGGTGTGCGTTTAGCTCCCGCCATGCGCCCAACAACAGCTTCAACCTGACGCGCCATCAGCAAGCCTCCTACCCTCAGCGTCTCCAGCGCGCCGGTTAAGCTGAACGTTGATATGGTTGATAGTTGATCATGGCCCTGTATCTGCTTCCTGCGCTGAAGTGCCTCTGCGGTGAGATTTCCGATCACTTCATCAGACTCTGAGACAACAGACTTGAGTCTCGCCAACAATTCACTTGCGGAAATATGCTGACGCTCATCAAATTCCTCTTGACGATGACGCTCGAACTCTCTTCCACCAATGCCTCCGATGACCCATTGCCTCAGATTTCCACACAGATGCAGCAGCAGGTTGCCAATGCTGTTAGAAACTTCATTCGGTCGCCACCAGACATCTTCATCACTGACTTCTGCAAGGCAGCGCTCGAATCTTCGGCAGATAGTCTGCTGTCAGGAGCCGGCGAGATTCGGATAAGAATGTCTGAGCTATGTCAGTCATGAGAGTCACCTTCCATGCGATATCCACTTCAGAATAGGAGCAATATAACGCTCAGCATAAGCTGCCGCGCGCCTCTTCATTTAAACAAACCTGCTCATTGCGGTCGGCTTGATGCTGTTGCTAACTAACGGTCGCTTCCTTCTTTTGTCCTACTCCACTCAGCAGATGAAGCACTGTTCCTGCTACGATAATGTACGTGCCCCAGTGACTTAGCGGCGTGTGCAAATCCTTCAACCTCGGCTCATAGAAGAATGCCATGATAAACAACAAAGAAGCGATGAATATGAGTCCTGAACCAAACACCTGTAAGAGTCTGCGCCAATGCTGTAACCGATAGCTAAAGTAGGCCGCCATCCCCAGATTAAGTAAACCTGCGAGCAGGATAAAGATATGCCTGGTGCGGTATAACATCCTTGTCCCATCCGGCACTCCAATCATGTGATTGTGATACCGATCCATATATTGCCCCGTTAGCAAAAAGGCAATCACGACAAAGAACCCGAACATCAGATGAACTCTCTTCATCTTATTTTATAACACTTAACCAGACAGCTAACGCTTCGGCTTAGATGAATCACGCAACCTTCTCGCGAGTTCCAGTTTAGGCGTTAACCGATCCGCCGGCTTGCCCACTGATCAATCTTAGGCAACTCTCTTTGTTTGAGGGCGGCCTTGAGCCGAATTTCCTCCGCCGCCTTGGCCACCTCCGGCTGATCTTCTGCCGGCAGGTGACGCTTACTGTATGCCTCTAGCTCTGCGGCGCGGGCAGCCTCTGCGAACATTCTTAATAGCCCCGGCACATAGGCTACTCTCGCGAAAGAAGATAACTTGCTCGTCAATTCCTTCATATGCTGCTGAGCGAACTTCCACGTCAACTCGGCATGTTCTCCGCTGCCGGCCACGCCGAAGAGGCTGAAAGCTGCCACCTCAGGAGAAAGTTCATCCGATAGTGCGATCTTTAGATTCTCTTCGGCAAGCTTGGAGTCTAATGCCCCTTGCATGGCTCCATAGAGTTGCTGCTTTTCTTCCGTACTCCGGCTCTGGCGGGCGAGCTGATGAAACTGCTCAAAGGTCTCCCGATCACTATAGCGACCGACCACATAAAAGACAGGCTCCCGAAGGTCAGGCGGCAGGAACTGTGGATTCCGTATGAACGCATGGAAACGTCCCCTCGCTTCGACGATCACCGCCTCATCCTTGAATAGCCCCAGAGCGGAAATTATGCGGCTACGCAACTGGCTGACACTCTGCGCTTCTCCGGGTTTCGCCTCCCAACCGATGTGTTTGAAAACAGGACTGAGCAGTGATCGAGCATAAGCTTGGAAACGCTCCCGCCCGGGCTGACCGATTTGCAGATCATCAATGAAGCGCAGCCGTGTAATGATCTCTTCCCAGATTGCCAGATTGGTCTCATCGCGCATCGCTTCGGCCAGTTCCAAATAATCGGTGGCCGAGCCGTGTCCCGACTCAGCAAGCGCCCACGTATCACTCAGCAAATTCAGGCGGTCAGCGTCAGTGAGCTTATTCATCGCCTTTACCAACTGGTCTAACAACGCCGGGTCATACTTCACACGGTAATAACCGACGTTGCCCGCATTTAGCTTAACCGGAGAGTTACAGCCACCGCTCGGCACGGTCATCATCTTCTGGCTGAGGAGAACATCCGATATCGGTTTGTTCTCTGCGACGTTGCTGATGGCAATTGGAATGTGCCACTGCAACGGTTTCGGGTTCGGATCAATGACCGTGAACCGCTCCTGCTCCAACGTCAGCATGCGCGCTCCAGACCGACATGATGACTTTGCCTTGATCATGGGAAATCCGGGTTGTTCAGTCCAACCGGCGGCCATGTTGCTGATCGGTTTACCTGATGCCTTTTCTAAGTCGTCCCAGAGGTCTGCCGTGGTGGTGTTCGAATATTGATGTGCCCTCATGTAGGAACGGATCCCTTGGCGGAATGGACTGTCCCCTAAATATGCCTCCAACATGCGGATGAACGCCTCTCCTTTCTGATAGGTGATCTCGTCGAATATTCGGGCAGCATCGGTCGGATTGTTCACGGGTTGCTGAATCGGGTGAGTCGTCTTGCGTGCGTCCGACCTCATCACAAAGTTCTTCGATGCGTTAGCACGCAGCCAGACATTCCATTCCGGATTGAAATGATCCGTGGCCTTATTTGCCATCCATGACGCGAAGCCTTCGTTGAGCCACAGGTTATCCCACCATGCCATCGTCACGATGTTGCCGAACCACTGATGAGCGATTTCGTGACTTAGGACACTAAAGATCGCCTCCTTTGTATCTTGGGAAGAGGTGGTCGGATCAAACAGCAACAACGACTCGTTGTAAGTGATGCCTCCCCAGTTCTCCATCGCCCCGCCGAAACCTCCCGGAATCGCGATCTGGTCAAGCTTCGGCAACGGATACTTCATGCCGAAATACTCGTTGAAATAGGGCAGCAACTTTTTGGTCGCCTCGAGCGCGTACTGACCCTTCTCCTTCTTCCCTTCGGTGGTGATGATGCGAAGCTGAACCCCTTCTGATTCGCCGCTGAGCGCCTCTAGTTCACCGGCGATCAAGACCATCAGGTAGCTCGACATCTTCGGTGTGCGGCCAAAAGTGACGGTCTTCAGTTCATCGCCTGACACTCGTTCGCTCTCGATGGGAGTATTGGATACGGCCATGAACTTGTGCGGCACGGTCACCATCAGCTGATAGGTGGTGCGATAAACCGGCTCATCCCAGCACGGGAACATGCGACGCGCGTCCGTCGGCTCCATCTGCGTCGCCAGCATCACCTTCTCACCTTTATCGGTTGGGTATTTGACGTGGTAAAGCCCTTGTGACTGCGCGCCGATTTTTCCCTCAAACTCAAGTTCCAGTTTGTGGAGACCCGGTTTGACTACTTGAGGGAAGGCAAGGCTGACAATTTGTCTGCCGTCATCAACCTTGACCGTGGCAGTCTGTCCCGTCTCTCCGACCAGGATCGCGCGGATGATGTTTAGCTCCAGCGAGTTGAGGACAATCGTGTGAGTGGCTTTTCGCACGTTAATGTCAACGACCTCGGAGCCTTTGAAGGAGAGGGTCTTCATGTCGGGTTGGATGGTGATGGCGTAGTGCTGCGGGATGACATCTTTTGGAAGTTGGCCGGGCGTCGAGTCAAATGAGAATTTCGACTCTGCCAAAGCTGACACAGTCATTGCCAGCCCAAGCACCAGCTGCAGAACAAAGCGCAATGATCTGTACTTCGACATGGAAGTTATCTCCTGAGGTTTAAGAACCGGTTGGTGGAAGCAAGATGCTATGAAGAAATCTAACGCCGCTCGTCACCTGCCGCGCGCACAACCAACCAAGCATCCAAGCCTCGCGGATGAAAGCAACTCTATTCGCGGTCAGATGCAAGCGAGCATGTTCCACAG
Source organism: Pyrinomonadaceae bacterium (assembly GCA_013816505.1). Classification (GTDB taxonomy): domain Bacteria; phylum Acidobacteriota; class Blastocatellia; order Pyrinomonadales; family Pyrinomonadaceae; genus JACDEG01. Next base: position 8,302 of record JACDEG010000221.1, read on the forward strand.
CTTGAGGGGTCTCAGTTCCCTCTCCAACGAAGATGGAGGTCAAGGATAGCTGACCCATGGGCATTTTACTGTGAGATGGTGTCTGAAGGAAGGGGGGCACAATAGCGTGGGCCGTTGTACAAAAACCGGTCCGAGGAGTGCTATGGCAGGATGAGTGAGCAGTCGATCACCAAGTCCTCCATCCAACTATTCACAGCACATACATCCGGCGGTGATGCTCCGAAAGCGGTGCAACTCGCCCTCGGGAGATCTGTGTTGTATCTAATGGTTTGAGACTGAATAGGCCGCAAGGCTTGCCCATGCCTACGGCGATTCGGGATTTGAACGTGGAAGATCATCCACCTTAGTCTTACCATTGAGAAGGACTCGTGACATTCTCATCATCTGGATTGTGCCAGCATATTCATGACAAGCATGGGCGTGAAGAAATCTGATTCCCTGAACTGTCTGCCTGTGTAGATAAAAGCACCGCTGAGGTTGTGAAAAGCACTTGTACCTTTGACCTACTTGTCGCGAGGTGCAGCCGCCCTACGCTAAAGTTTAGCAGCGTGGCGCAAACCTGAACTCTCCGCATGGAAGAAACAGCGCGCCTTGCCCGCTGTGACACATTGTGGAGGGGAGACAGGAAACTCACCACTCGTACCGCTTCAGAAATTCTCACTAAGCATGGATATACTTTTCAAACACATGACTGAAATCTCGTCCTGCATGGCGGTCTAATACTGTGACATTGAGGTTGTCAAGAATGGCATTGTAGTGCTTCACAATTGTTTCCTCGCTTGTAATAGCGCTAACCTTATACATCGAAGCTACAGCATCAAGGCACCGCATAGCGTTGGCGCGGGCAATTTCATTTCTGTCTTGAAGCTTGCCAATTGTAATCAAGGCTTTGTAAATATCTTTAAGTGATTCGAGGAAATGTTTCTTCACGTCAATACTAAAGACCTCACCATCATCGACAGTGAATTTCAATTCAACATCCAAGTCGATGGTGCCTGCGGTTTCAAGTGATACATGCGAAATCTTGTGGTTTACGTAGTCATAGCGTTTAATCTTACGCTTGGACGAAACGGCAGAATCGCCGTCAACATGGATGAGACCAAGATTGGTAAAGCAATATTCATCCTTTTTGGATTTGATGAGAAAGAATATTTTCTCGCCATCTTCCTGGAATAGGTAATCATCGGCATCCACTTTGTCGTAGTCCGCAGGAGGAATAATCACGCCAACATCGCTAATGCCCAGTGCTTCTGAGGCAAATTTCTTAAACATTGCAATCTCCTTATTGTGTGGCGT
>JACDEG010000222.1 GCA_013816505.1 Pyrinomonadaceae bacterium
GAAAACCACTCAACACTCTGGATTGAAGACAAAATAAATTCACCGCTCGCGAATGCCGAGGACGCCGAGCATACCCAGCTGTTGACCTGATTGATGATCCTGTCTTTCACATCTTCCGCGCCCTCTCGCGTCCTCAATGGTGAAATTCGGGGAAGTCATTTAATTCGTCATCCTCTGTGCTGTTCGGCGAATCCTCCGTATCCCTCTGTGTTAAATCCATCTGACCCTCATCACTCAAACACGAAGATGAACTGCAACTCGATTACAGCAGTCCGAACTTCTTCGACAGGAATACCAAAATCGCCGCGACCGCCAGAAAGGCCGCCAGCCAGGGGTAATTGCCCATCGGGCATTTGCTGTCATCACTCATGGTTCTAACGCCTCTCCCGCGCCCTTGGTCGTTGGTCGACTCGGAGACGCTTTTGCCACATCGGTTGCACCGCGCCCGCTCTCTATGAGAGCATCGCGCATCGCTCAACAGTCTTGCACCCTTTTCGTCTCAAGATCAACTTCGATGACATCACTCACGCCCACGACACGCAGCCACGTCTCGCGCAAAGCGAGTCGCTTCACCGAGTCGGTGATCCGCGAAATGACGCGCGAAGCACTTAAGCACGGGGCCGTCAATCTATCGCAAGGGTTCCCCGACTTTCCCGCCCCCGAAGCGATTAAGCGGGCCGCCGCCGAAGCAATTACCGGGGACATCAACCAGTACGCAATCACGTGGGGCGCGCGCGACTTTCGCGAAGCGATTGCGGAGAAGACCCTCTGGCACCTCGGTCTCGACGTTGATCCGGAGACGGAAATCACCGTCACGTGCGGCTCGACCGAAGGAATGATCGCGACGATGATGGCGACCGTCGACCCCGGCGAAGAGGTCGTCATCTTCGAGCCGTTCTACGAGAACTATGCGCCCGACGCCATCCTCTCCGACGCGCGCCCGCGCTACGTCCCCTTGCGCCCGCCCGACTGGTCGTTCGACCCCGACGAAGTGCGCGCTGCTTTCAACCACAACACCAAAGCAATCATCATCTGCAATCCGAATAACCCGACGGGCAAGGTCTTCACGCGCGCCGAACTGGAATTCATCGCCGCGCTCTGCGTCGAACACAACGCGCTCTGCTTCACCGACGAAATCTACGAGCACATCATCTATCCACGCGAAGGCAAACAGATCGAGCACGTTTCGATGGCGCAACTTGACGGGATGCGCGAGCGGACGGTGATTATCAATTCGATGTCAAAGACTTACTCCGTCACTGGTTGGCGCGTCGGCTACTGCATCGCGCCGCCCGCGATAACGGGGGCGATTCGCAAGGTTCACGACTTTCTGACGGTCGGCGCGGCGGCCCCGTTGCAAGCCGCCGGCGCGTTCGCGTTGCGCAGTCCGCGCCAGTATTACGAGCAACTGCAAAGCGAGTACGAAGCGCGCCGCGAACTGCTGCTGCCGGTGCTCACGGAATCAGGCTTCAAAGTGTTCCCGCCCGACGGCGCGTACTATGTGATGAGCGACATCGGCGCCTTCGGCTTCCGTGACGACGTCGAGTTCACGCGCTTTCTAGTGCGCGAAATCGGCGTCGCGTGTGTGCCCGGCTCGTCGTTCTATTCGACGCTCGGCGGCGGCGCGCAAATCGCCCGCTTCTGCTTCTGCAAAAAAAGCGAGACGCTCAACGCCGCCGCCGAGCGACTAATCAAACTCCGCTCGCGGATTTAACGGGCGATACATCGGGAAGGAGGTGCGGGCGATCTGGGATACCAAACGTCAAATCATTTGGCTCGCCGCCGGCCTCGCGCTCGGCACCCTTGTCATTTATCAGGAAGCTCTCGACGAAACGGGCGCCTTCGACCGGACGTACTTCATCCAACTCGAAATCCTCCTGCTGACCATCATCTCCGTGATGTTCTATGTCTACTCGAAGAATAAAGGTTAGAGATTGGCTCCGCACCTGCTCATCATTCAATACGGGATTGGCAATGTCATTTTGAGGTTTGGGTGGCGGGGATTAACGGACTCAACACAGAGATGAAGATACATGAGGACACGGAGCAGAAGTCGAGGTATATGTCAAAAGGCAAGAGTAAAACAGGTAAAAGCGAGAACCGGGCAAACCAGCACTGTTATTTAATGCTGATAACGAAAAATGTTTGCTCCGATACTTTTGCCAACTGATTCGGCGTTAAAGCTGAACGACAACAGCAGCAGCATAACCGGCTTTCACGTTTGCCTGTTCCCTTTTTACCTTTGCCTTCCTGCTCTGTGTCTCTGTATTACGTTATCGGAGATTAGCGGAAAAAGTTTCCTGTTATCGGAACAATATTTTAGTTATTTTCACGACTGTCAATTTAGCTGCTGGAGCAGAAGCAATCACTGGCGCACGCTTGTCGATTGTTGCGGGAAAGCGGCGAATTTCCCTGCCGGTCGCAACTTTCGGAGTACACATTGATGCTGACTAAACTCTATCTTCTTCTTGGCGCTGGCATCCTTGCGCTCTACGCGGTCGCGGCGTGGAACGGTTGGGAGATCAGCACCGCGCCGCGGCAGACGCTGGCGGCGGACGTGCGTAACTCGCCGGGCGGCTACCGCTCGTTTCATTTTTGGCACTCTGGATACCGTGGAGGAAAGTGATGCTCATTGAAACACTCTCGACGCGCGCCGGCTTTCTGATTCCAATCGCGCAACTGCCCGAACTGGTCATCTCGTCGCTCGTGTTCTCCGCCATCGGGATCATCCTGTTCGCGCTGGCGTATTACACCATCGTCAAGGCGTCGCCGTTCTCGATTCGCAAGGAGATCGAAGAAGATCAGAACGTGGCGCTGGCGATTGTCATCGCGTCGGTCATCATCGGCATGGCGCTGATCGTATCGGCGGCGATCCACGGATGATTCAATTGCGGAATGCGGAATGCGGATTGAAAGCATGAGTGCTTATGAATTCGTAATCCGCATTCCGCATTCCGCAATGCCCATGAACCGCACTCCGATCCTGTTCCTCAATGTCTTAGTCATCGCGACCTGCGGGCTGATTTACGAGTTGCTCGCCGGGACGCTCGCAAGCTACGTGCTCGGCGATTCGGTGACGCAGTTCTCGCTTATCATCGGCATCTATCTGTTCGCGCTTGGCGCCGGCGCGTGGCTCTCAGGCTTTATCGAGACGGAACTGGCGCGCAAGTTTATTGATGTCGAACTCGGCGTCGCCATTCTCGGTGGATTGAGCGCGCCGCTGTTGTTTTTGAGCTTCGCGCACCTCAGTTACTTTCAAGTCATTTTGTACGGGCTGGTCTTCGCCATCGGTACGCTCGTCGGCTTAGAGATTCCGCTGTTGATGCGACTCCTGAAGGACCATCTCGACTTCAAAGAGTTGGTCTCGCGCGTGCTCGCCTTCGACTACGTCGGGGCGCTCGCCGCGTCGCTGTTGTTCCCGCTCTTTCTGGTGCCGAAACTTGGATTGGTGCGCACGTCGCTCGTCTTCGGAATCCTGAACGCGGGCGTCGGTTTGTGGAGCACATGGCTGATGCGCCCGCTCATCAGGGGCAGCGTGACGGGGATGCGGGTGCGTGCGGTAATCGTCATCGCGCTACTTGCTATCGGCGTCATCAAGGCCGACACACTGACCTCGCTCGCCGAAGACGCGATGTTCGCCGACGACATTGTGTACGCGCGCACCACGCATTACCAGCGCATCATCGTGACGCGCGGGCGCGCGGGCTTCCAACTCTTCCTCAACGGCAATCTTCAATTCAGTTCCGCTGACGAGTACCGTTACCACGAAGCGCTGGTGCATCCAGCGATGACGCTCGCGGGCAGAGCGCCACGTCGCGTGCTCGTTCTCGGCGGCGGCGACGGCCTCGCGGTGCGCGAGATTTTGAAGTATCCATCAATCGAATCGGTGACGCTCGTTGATTTAGATGAAGAGATGACGAATCTCTCTCGCCGCTTCCCGCCGCTCGCGGAGTTGAATGGCCGCGCCCTCGAAGACCTGCGCGTGCGCGTCGTCAACCGGGACGCGATGATCTGGCTCGAAGAACCGTCGGAGCCTTACGACGCCGCGATCATTGATTTTCCCGACCCCAATACCTTCGCGCTCGGCAAACTCTACACGACCCGCTTCTACCGTCTGTTGAAAGCGCGCCTCGCGCCCGGCGCCGGCGTCAGTATTCAATGCACGTCGCCGCTGTTCGCGCGCACGGCTTTCTGGTGCATCATCAGAACCATCGAGGCCGCGGGCTTTTCCGTCAGGCCATATCAAACTGCCGTCCCGTCATTCGGCGTGTGGGGCTTCGCGCTCGCCCGCGTCGCGCCGTTCGATGTCCCGTCGCGCGCACCGTCCAACATGCATTTGCGCTTTCTTGACGATCAAGCCATGAGCGCACTGTTCGTACTCTCTGTCGACCTCGGCCCCGTGCCTGTCGAGATCAATCGTTTAGATAATCAAGCGCTGGTTCGCTACTACGAAGCGGAGTGGCGGCGGTATGAATGACAATCAAGGCAAAAGTAAAAAGGCAAAGGTGAAAGCAAGCAGCCTCTCAAGACGTGAACTGCTGGCCGCTTTCCTGGGCGTTCCCGTGGCGCTCGCCGCGTGCCGGTCGAGTGCCGCGCCGCGTTTTCCCGAAGGCCGAATCGTCGGCGCGTCGGACGCATTCGGTCACAGGTTACGTGACGGCCAGAGAGTCGAGCCGCCGGCTGACGCCTGGCAGCATGTCAACGTCGTCATCGTCGGCGGAGGCATCGCGGGGTTGACGGCGGCGTGGCGTCTGTTGAAGGCGGGCGAAGAAGATTTCATCGTGCTCGAACTCGAACCTGTGCCGGGCGGCACGTCGCAGAGCGGCAGCGATTCGTCAATCGTACCGTACCCGTGGGGCGCGCATTACCTTCCGGCGCCGATGAAAGAGAATGCCGCGCTCGTCGAGCTACTCGATGAAATGAATGTGCTCGAAGGCCGCGATGCCGACGGCGAACCAATCGTCGCCGAACAGTTTCTGTGTCGCGACCCGGAGGAGCGAGTTTTCTACAAAGGCCGCTGGTACGAAGGTCTCTATTTGCACGCCGGTCAGAACGCCGTTGACGTGGCGCAACTCGCCGCCTTCAACCGCGAGGTTGACGGTTGGGCCGCGTGGCGCGACCGACGCGGGCGACGCGCGTTCTCGATCCCAATCGTGACCGGCTCCGACGACGCGGAAGTGACGGCACTCGACCGCATCACAATGGACGAATGGATGAAGGAGCGCGGCTTCAACTCGCCGCGCCTGCGTTGGCTGGTTGATTATGCGTGCCGCGATGATTACGGACTGACGGTTGAGCAGACGAGCGCGTGGGCCGGACTCTTCTATTTCGCGTCGCGGATGCGCGTGCCGGGCGACGAGGCGCAGTCACTCATCACGTGGCCGGAAGGGAACGGGCACTTGGTCGCGCACCTCTATCACAAAGCACGCACGAAGGTGCGGCTCGGACTCGCCGCCTCAGAAATCATTCCGACGGGTGAAGGGAATGGTGCGAGTGTTGATGTCGTCGCGCTTTCGAGTGACGGGCGCAACGCGGTCGGCTTTCATGCTCAAAAAGTAATCTTCGCCGCGCCGCACTTTCTGACGAAGTATCTGATTCGCCCGTACCGCGAGAGCGCGCCGCCCGACGTCGCGGAGTTTCAATATGGTGCGTGGATGGTCGCGAACCTGTTCCTCAAAGACCGCCCGGCGAGCGTCGGCTTCCCGCTCGCGTGGGACAACGTTCTATATGAAAGCCCCTCGCTCGGCTATGTCGCCGCGACGCATCAGCGCGGACTGGACCGCGGCCCGACCGTCTTCACATATTACTACCCGCTGTGTGACGACGACCCGCGCGCCGCGCGACAGAGGCTGCTCGAAGCGGATTGGAAGTCGTGGGCCGACGTGGCGCTGACTGACCTTTCGCGTGCGCACCGCGAGATTCGCTCGCTCACAGAACGGCTCGACGTGATGCGCTGGGGACACGCGATGATTCGTCCGCGCCCCAACTTCATCTGGAGTGGCGCGCGCCGTCGAGCCGTCGAGCCATTTCGCTCAATCCACTTCGCACACACCGACTTAAGCGGCATCGCGCTGTTTGAAGAAGCGTTCGATCACGGCATCAGGGCAGCGGAAGAAGTGTCGGCGGCGATGGCTAAGAACTGAAAAGATACTATCACCGCCGAGCACGCACAGAACTTTCCGCCTTGCTGTCAGTCAGCCGTCATTTATGGATCTGTGCTTCGAGCGAGCGGAGCGCGCGCTCCAGCATCGTGCGGTGGGTCGGGTTGGTGGCACGCTGGAGTTGCTCAACTGTGCGCGCGTGCGAAAGCCGCAGCGACTCTTCTCCGACCCGCCGGGCGCTTTCGGTGGAGGTCAGGTTCTCTCGCTCGGCGCGCTCTTCGGCGAACGTCTGCTCGCGCTCAACTGTGTCTTCCATCTGTCCGGCGAGGTCGTCGCCGTCCCATCCTGGTGGAGCCATCTTGGTTTACCTCTCATCCTTTCTGCTGTTCGTGAAAAGCCGTGACCGCCGCCACCGCGCCATCGTGCATCCGCTCCGGGCGGACGTACGGCCAGTGCTTTTCAAAATCCCCCTCGGTCGCGCCGGGCGTTGCCATGAAATCGATTCGCTCCCGACTTTTGAGCCACTGCTCGGCCCACTGCCGCAACTGCGGATCGCGATTCAGCGCCGTCCGTGCGGTGTGTACGCTGATTGTTTGTTTTTCGGAACTCATGTGGTGCGCCTCCCCTGATGCCCGCCTATTGTACTCGCGTTCGCCGCCTAACGTTTGTGCGGGCTGAGTTGGAGCGACAACAGCCACGTCATAAACTTCGGCTCGGCGTAAGCCTTGTCCAACGAATTGTGCCCGACGCCTTTGTCCTCGCTGTCCTTCACGTAGCCATGGAAAAGATGGCGATCAGCAGCAGACGTGAAAAATTAAAGCGCGCTCTCTGCATGATCGGCCCCTTGGCAATTGAAGATGATGGCGATTTCGATTTCCTGAATGGGAGATTGGTAGTCACTTAACTTCGCCCCGAAGCAGTTACCCAAGCGTGAGGGTTGATTTGAATTTCTATGCCATATCCATCGCGGAGTCAAGAGAGTTGAGCGTTCGGAGCAACTGAAGCCCTGCTTGACACAGGAGCGTCCCGCTTGCTGTAATCGCTTTTCCCCTCAGAGCATTTTAAGCGCGTGCGTTTTTCCGGGCGACGGAGGTTAGGTCGAAGTGCCTGCAAACGAACTCATCTATGATTGGAACACGGTCGAGCCGACCGCCGTCGCGCCGTCGCGGCGTATCAGCTTTGACGACGAGACGCTACGCGACGGCCTGCAATCGCCGTCGGTGTGCGAGCCTTCGGTCGAGCAGAAAATCGAGTTGCTGCACTTAATGAACGCGCTCGGCATTGATACGGCGGACATCGGGTTGCCGGGCGCGGGCGGCACCCACGCGGCGGGCGTCGAGCGGCTCGCGCGCGAGATCGTCGAACAGAAACTCGCCATCCGCCCGAACTGCGCGGCGCGCACGCACCGCAACGACATCACGCCGATTGTTGAAATCTCGCAGCGCGCCGGAATCGCGATTGAAGCCTGCACCTTCATTGGCTCGTCGCCGGTGCGCTTCTACGCAGAGGACTGGACGCTCGACCGTCTGCTGCACTTGACCGAGGACGCGGTGACATTCGCCGTCGGTCAGGGGCTGCCGGTGATGTTTGTGACGGAGGACACGACGCGCGCCGACCCGGAGACGCTCCGCGCGCTCTACACGACGGCGATCAGATGCGGCGCGCGTGCGGTGTGCGTCTGCGACACGGTCGGGCATGCGACGCCGGACGGGGCGCGCAGCGTTGTGCGCTTCGTCAAAAAGATCATCGCGGAACAGGGCGAGCCGGTGCGCCTCGATTGGCACGGGCATCAGGACCGCGGCCTCGGCGTCATCAACTCGATTGCGGCGCTCGAAGGCGGCGCGGATCAGGTGCATGGCTCGGCCATCGGCGTCGGCGAGCGCGTCGGCAACACGCCGATGGATCAACTACTCGTCAACCTCAAGTTGATGGGTTGGATCGACAATGATCTGCGACGCCTGCCGGACTACTGCCGCGTGGCGGAGTCGGCCTGCGGGTGGACGATCCCTGTCAACTATCCGGTCTTCGGGCGCGACGCCTTCCGCACCGCAACCGGCGTCCACGCGGCGGCGGTCATCAAGAGCTATCGCAAGGGAGACACCGAACTCGCTGACCTTATTTATTCGGGCGTCCCCGCCGGACTCTTCGGCTTGCGCCAAATCATTGAGGTCGGCCCGATGAGCGGCCGGTCGAACGTCATCTACTGGCTGGAGACGCGCGATATCGAGGCGACCGAAGAGCGCGTCGCGCGCATCTTCGATCACGCCAAGAAAGCTTCGGCGGTGCTCACCGAAGACGAAATGATGCGGCTGGTCTAATCACCAGGGGTGGGCGTGAAGGGCGGGGATGAAGCGTTGCTTTCATCTCATCGCAATCAGTCCTCAGCACTCATCGTTCATCCCTCATCGCTATGTTCATTCCTTCCATCGCGCCCGTCTTCGCGCCCGATCGAACGGTGCATCAACTGCTCGCGGACATACGGGTACAGCGCGCGTTCCGGTTCTTCGAAGAGCACGCCGACGATATTACCGAAGAGCACGCCGCGATCTGCGCGATTCCGGCGCCGCCATTCGGCGAGGCAGCGCGCGCCGCGTATCTCGTCGAAAAAATCCGCCAACATGAACTCACCGAAGCACACACCGACGCCGAAGGAAACTGCGTGGCGCTGCGGCGTGGGCGCGACGCCGGCCCGCTCCTCGTGGTCAGCGCACATCTCGACACGGTCTTCCCGCCGGAGACCGACTTCGCCGTGCGCCGCGCCGAAGGAAAGTTGTTCGCGCCAGGGATCGCCGACGACGGCTGTGGGCTGGCGGCGCTCGTCGCGTTGCTGCGCGCCATGGAAGAGTGCGCGGTCGTCACGGAATGGCCGCTGCTGTTTGTCGGAACGGTCGGCGAAGAGGGCGAGGGGAATTTACGCGGCGCGCGTCACCTGCTGACCGATGGCCGTTGGGCGAAGAAGGTTGACACCTTTCTCAGTCTCGACGGGCCAGGCGTCGAGCGCATCACGAACTGCGCGCTCGGCTCGCGCCGTTACCGTGTGCGCTTCAGCGGCACGGGCGGCCATTCATGGGGCGACTTCGGCGCGGCCAATCCGGTGCATGCGCTGGGGCGCGCCGTCGCGCGGCTCACGTCGTACCCGGCCCCAGCGCGACCACGCACGACTTTCAATGTCGGGCGCGTTGAAGGCGGCGCAGGCGTCAACGTCATCGCGCGTGAGGCGTCGATGGATGTCGACCTGCGCTCCGAGTCGGCAGAGGAGTTGGGCCGCCTCGACGCCTTCTTTCGACGCGCGGCGCGCGAAGCGGCGGACGACGAAAACGCGACGCGACGCGCGGGCGCTCCGCCTCTTGAATTGGACGTCAAACTGATCGGGGAACGTCCGAACGGAGAGACTCTGCCCCATTCGCCCCTGATGCGGCTCGCTGAGGAAGCGACGCGCGCGGTCGGTCATCACCCG
>JACDEG010000682.1 GCA_013816505.1 Pyrinomonadaceae bacterium
AGATTCTCACCTTTCTGTGACTTGAACGGCTTTCAGTATCATGGCAATTGGTTGCATAACTTCCTGATCGCCTCTTCGATGGGAGGCGTCAGATCATGACCCCAAAAAACGTTGGTATCAGGAAACCGCAGAACACGAACGCTGTGGAAATGTTGAAAGAACTTCGAGCAAATCGAACTTATTGCATCGCTCAGCGTCGAACTGCTTGTCCGGTTCACCATCTCCGATTCGTCGGTAAGCCAAACAGTCAAAGCAGCCTCGTTCCACAGGCGGGCGGCAAAACAGTCATTGGAGCGACGCGCCATCAGCGCCGCTCTTAAATTCTATGTCCGTAGTGCGCCGCTGAAGCTAGGCGTTGATACGGTTGACCGTTGTCAAGGTGGGTATGGATTTCCCCTGCTCGCACTGTGATGTTCGCGAGTTGATCAAGACCACCTGAAGTCGTAGCAGGTATCCCTCACGCGACGTGCGGATCTCCCGATCTGCGCCTATCCTTCGCTCAGCGCCTGCCTCACAGCCGACAAGATCACCTCTTCTTTCGGGAACCTAACCCAGCCCTTCTTTGCGACCACATCATCGCCCACCCAGACGGTGAACTCCCCGCGGCCTCCTTCGATCAGTTCTGCTTCGACATCCAATTCACGCTTAAGCATCTCCGCCACACGGGCGGCTTTCGGGTGGAACGAAGCTTAGACTTTGCAAAACTGTATGCGTATTCTCTTGATGGCCTTCTCCTTTATAAGTAATGAACTTACTATCATCTGCACGAACGACACAATACAGCCATTGACACTTAACTGTGAAGATCAGGGCTTCGAGGGTTGATTGGTAAGGAAGCATCTAAAGCCAGAACGCGATAAAATTATGTTTATCTAAAAAACTGTCTGTCGGACAACATACAAAACATCTGTGGGTTTCCATGATTACTTCAGATACCATTCTTCAGAACCGATACCGCGTCCTTCGCCCTCTGGGTCGGGGTGGTATGGGCGCCGTCTATGTAGCCTTCGACGAACGGCTGAGCCGCAACGTAGCTCTGAAGGAAACCATTGTCGAAACAGACAAGCTCAGGCGCGCTTTCGAGCGCGAGGCGCGTCTGCTCGCCAATCTGCGTCATCCGGCGTTGCCCAAAGTGCTGGACCATTTTAGCGAAGCAGCAGGACTGTTTGTCGTGATGGAGTTTATTCCGGGCGATGATCTCGGCATGATGCTCGAACATGGCCGCGTATTCGTTATTGCTGAAGTATTGCGCTGGGCGGATCAACTACTCGATGCGCTCGAATACTTGCACAAACTCGACCCGCCGGTGCTGCATCGCGACATCAAGCCGTCAAATCTCAAGCTCATCTCTGAGAGTCACATCGTCCTGCTCGATTTTGGTCTCGCTAAGGGAAGCGCCGGGCAGATGACTCGTACCGGAAGTGAAAGCTTACTTGGCTATTCTCCGAATTATGCATCGCTGGAGCAGATGCAGGGCACAGGCACTGACGAGCGCAGCGACCTCTATTCGTTGGGAGCAACTCTCTATCACTTACTGACAGGTGTGAAGCCTCCGGATGCGCTCTCTCGCGCTACCGCCGTAGTGAACGGTCAGCCCGATCCACTGCGGCCCGCTCACAAGATCAATCAACGAGTAGCAGCTTCCGTGGCAGCGGCTCTGATGCGGGCGATGGCGCTTAATATTGATAACCGGCCACGCACCACTTACGAGATGCGCGATGATCTACACAACATGGCACCTCAAGCGGCGTCTACTGTTCCGATCACAGACGTCGATGAAACCACTAAAATAAGTCTGCCGGTCGACCGTGCTGACGTAGTTGCTCTGGACAGCGATTCCAATCGACAGCGTGGGCGACAAGTAATTGTGCCACTTCCCGAAGAAACGTGGGTTGCCCGGAAGCAACACTGGAGCGGGCGGAAGTGGCTGATAGGAGTTGTTCTAACCGCCGGGCTGGCGACACTATCAGTCGTACTTTACCTGTCATCTTCGGGAACCGATTCAAGCAGGCGCGCGCCAACAAACCGCCCGGTGGCTGAGATTAGCTCGCTCCCCACGCCGAGTCCCACACCAACGGAGAACATCAACGAGCAGGCCAATATCAACGGCCAGCCGGAGGTAAGTCCGAATGAGTTGGCGGCCCGCGCGAAGCTCGCGCAAAAGAACATCCCTTACAGCGAGTCGGCTTTTACCAGGGTCGTGGAAGAAGGAGATACTGGGGCGGTAGATTTATTCCTCGCTGCGGGGATGAATCCGGACATACCAGACTCGACCGGCAGAACAGCGTTGGTTAATGCCGCCTCAAGAGGTCGAAACAACATCAGCCAGAAGCTGCTTAGCAAGGGCGCCGATGTGAATGCCAGCGACGGCACCGGCTTAACTGCCTTGATCCAGTCAGCTCGTAACGGTCATCAGGAGACCACCAAAGTCTTACTTGAAAACGGCGCCGATGTGAACCTGACAGATAACAATGGTCAGACCGCTCTGATGCGAGCAGCAGCTCAGGGTTACGCTGATATCGTGCGTATGTTAATTAATGAAGGGGCCAGGATAGATGTCAAAGATAGAGACGGACGCAATGCTTTGACATGGGCGGAAATCAACAACAAGTCGGAGGTTATCAACTTACTGAAAAAGGCCGGAGTCGCAAAACCCTGAATCCTCAGGAGTGACAGGTGAACCGTGACAGGTGACAGGAAAGAATAGCTCGTGTGCGGCGTAACGCTAACCGCTTCGGCCACGCGTGACTGTTCCGCATCACCGACCTCGCAGACGGCTCCCCAATTGTTTTCATTCCTTCTTGTCACTTGTCACTAAGTGAGTAGCCAAAAGTTTTGTCAAGAATAGTTCTTTGATATTTTCTGAGCATGAGAAAAGCACTCAGCCCGCGTGAACTCGGCTTCACCACGCGTGACCACCTGAAGTTGGCGAAAGCCCT
>JACDEG010000683.1 GCA_013816505.1 Pyrinomonadaceae bacterium
CAGAGGCCGCTGGAGCGTCGGCGGCGCTCGCGCGCTTGAATTCGACGACCTCGCCCGCGACCGCCGACGAAGCGACTGCCCGCGCCGACAAACTTTTCGCCGCGAAGCGCTACGCGGAGGCCGCCGACGCTTATGCCGACGCCTTTGCGCGTTTCGCCGCGGCGGCGACGGTGGCGGCGCAGTTGCGGCGCAGCGTGGCGGCGGCGAATGCGCGGCGCATCCCGGACGCGGTGGCGGCGCTCAGCGCTCTATCGGTTTCCGCCGTCGACGAACGCTCCGAGGCGTTGCATCACCTCGCACTCGCTTATGCACGCGCGCGGCAATGGGACGCGGCACGCTCCACGCTCGCCGTGATGACGAGCGCGCACACGCGGAGTCCGTGGACGATGCGCGCCCTCGTCGCCGCCGGCCAACTGGCGAAAGAGGCGAAGAACGCGGTCGACGCCGCCCAATTTTTCCGTGCCGCCGTCAACACATTTCCCGGTCAGTCGGAGGTCGCGCCGGCGCAATTTGAACTCGCGTGGCAAGCACACGAGGCGAAGAACTTTCAGGAGTCGTCGCGCCTCTTTGTCGAACACCTCGCCGAGTACGCCGGCAAGAACACAGACAACCGCGGGCGCGCCGGTTACTGGGCCTCGCGCGATAGCGAACGCGCCGGACGCCTGAGCGAAGCCCGCGCCCTCTACCGGGCGATGCTGGCGCGTTACGATGCCAATTGGTACGGCTATCTGGCGAAGCAGCGGCTCGACCAGATGGCGCGCGGCACCGGGGCTGAGAAGGAGTTCCCCGCAGATTCGCCGATTGGTCGCGCGGCTGCTAACCTCGCCCCCGTCACCATCGCCACTGAGACCGCTGGGCCGGAGGCGGACGAGCGCATTGCCAAAGCCGATCAACTGTCAATCGTCGGACTCGACGAATGGGCGCACGAAGAGTTAGATAAAACTTTGGAATCGACGCCGACCAGTCCGCGCCTCAATCTGGCAAAAGCGCGCATCTTTCGTTCGCGTGATGAGAACGTGCAGGCGTTCAACGTGCTGCGCCGCAGCTTCCCCGACTACTCGCAGATGAAGCCCGAAGAATTGACGAGCGACGAGTGGGACGTGTTCTACCCGCTCGCGCACTGGGAGATCATCACGCAAGAGGCACGCGCCCGGAACCTCGACCCGTACACGGTCGCCGGTCTGATCCGGCAGGAGTCGGTCTTTAACCCGCGCGCCGTCTCAAGCGCGAACGCTTACGGTCTGATGCAACTGCTGGTGCCGACCGGCAGGCTGATGGCGAAGCGCGCCGGCGTCGAACGTCCCGTCACCGCGACCGCGCTGTTCGAGCCTCGCCTCAACATTCAACTCGGCACCAGCTACATGCGTGACAACATCGATAAGTTCGGGCGCATTGAGTACGTCGCCGCCGCGTACAACGCCGGGCCGGGCCGGGTCGGGCCGTGGCGCGCGTCGCTGCCGCTTGAGATCGACGAGTGGGTGGAGGCGATTCCGTTCAAGGAGACACGCGGTTACGTGCAAGGGGTGGTGCGCAACATGTTGCAGTACCGGCGGCTCTATGACGAGCGTGGACGCTTCCGCGCTGAAGTCGGGACGCGCGCCACGCGCCGAACGTCGGCGACTAATCAAGCACCCGCGTCGACGATGCCCGCCGATCACAACGTTCGTCCGCGGCGCGCGACTGGCAATGATGAAGAGGATGAGTGATGCGCCCTTCTGTCCACACTTGTTCATTAGCGGTGCGGCTTTGCTTCGCCGTCCTAATCTTGAGCGAGGCGCTCGTTGTTCTTTCACTTCCCGTCCTTGCGCAACAGAAAAGCAAATCACGCCCCGCCACCGACATTGCCGCCGCGCCCCGCGCCGCCGCGAAATCAATCACCGTCCGCACCGAACCGAAGGCCGTCGTCTGGCTCGACGAGGTGCGGCGCGGCACGACCGACGAGGCGGGGCAATTCGTGCTCGACAATGTTTCCGCCGGACGCCACACGCTGCGCGTCCGTGCCGTCGGATTTCAAGAGCGCACGCGCGCCTTGCTCCCGACGCAACGCGGCGTGATCCCGGTTCGTCTGACGCGCACCACCGACGAAGCCGAACTCGCCTTTCAGCAGGCCGAGACGCTGAGCGAGAAGTCCGGTGAAGAAGCGCGTGCCGAAGCGGTCAAACTGTACCGCCGCGCGCTGGAACTGCGCCCAAAGTTCGCGGCGGCGCACGTCGGACTCGCGCGCACGCTGCTCGCAATGGATGACCACGACGCAGCGCTCGTCGCCATCGCCGCCGCCCGCCGCGCGCGTCCCGTCTACCCGGAAGCATCGGCGGTCGAAGGGCGCATCCATCGCGACACATCATTCAACGATCAGGCCATCGAGTCTTACCGGCGTGCGATTCGCGAAGCGCGTGGCTTTCAGCCGGAAGCCTATACGGGACTCGGAATTGTTTTGGAGGACAGAGGAGACCACGAAGGCGCAGTGAACGCTTTTCGCAAAGCCATCGAGCAACTCTCCGACACCGAGCCGGTGCTCTACAATTTAATCGGCGCGGCGTATGAGAAGTTGGAAAGGTACAAGGAAGCGCTCGCCGCTTACGAGAAGTATCTGCAACTCGCACCCGAAGGACGCAACGCCTCAGCGATCCGCTCGATCATCGACCAACTGCGCGTGCAGGCGGCGGAGCAGCAGCAACAGACTCAGCCCGATTGAAGAGTTTTGATTTGATGGCGAGATGCGTGAACAGTGTCAGGTCGTATGAGGCCGCAGTCAGATTTAACACAAGAGGCACAGAGTTGAAGACACAGAGGACACAGAGAAAACCACCCAACACTCTGGATTGAAGACAAAATAAATTCACCGCTCGCGAATGCCGAGGACGCCGAGCATACCCAGCTGTTGACCTGATTGATGATCCTGTCTTTCACATCTTCCGCGCCCTCTCGCGTCCTCA
>JACDEG010000684.1 GCA_013816505.1 Pyrinomonadaceae bacterium
ATTCAAACAGATGTTGGACAAGATCAGCGCAAATCCAAAGCTCACAACCCCTCAACTACTATTTGAAATAGACAGTTCTTGAAAAACTGAATCTGCTCACGTAACTGACCGATTACTGCCTAACGCCCGAATTAACCGGGCGCGGCGAACCGCAGCAAAGCGCAAGTCTCGCGCATGAAAGCAATGCTATTCGCGCTCCGGTTGAATGAGTTGTTATGTTGCCCACAACCCTTCAACACAATATATTGTACCCGAAAAATATTCATAGACAATATAGCAGAACGGGCGTATATTTTTGCTCGGCTACACGTAGCACGTAATCTACACGCTGCCCTAGCTGGAATTGCAAAAATGATGTCAAGGACATCTATCGCGCCAACAGGTAACTGGTGAGTTTCGAGCCACGTGGAGCTAATCCTAAAGAAAGGAGAATGCTCCGATGGCAAAAAGAGTCACTGTGACGCGAGAGAGTGATTCGGGTAGGAATCAGCAGTTCCGCGATAACCGAAACGGACAGCAGATGACGCGGCCAGAGTTCGTGCGCCAAATCCGGCAAGGTAATTACTCAAACTACCATGTGCGGAACATCAACGGCGTTCCGACTCCAGCATCAAACCCGGATAACTCCGAAAATAACAACTTAGGCTAAAGCTACAATTTGCAGCTAATGCCACAACCGCGAACCGACATGAGCTAACACTCATGTCGGTTTCGCCTTTCATAAAGCGAAGCAACATAACCATTGATTAACTGGCACTTTTGCCCTGATAAGACGATAATAGCCAGATTTTCGCGCGCTTTTGCCCGATGCTTGTTATCACCACTTTACCGCCTTCATTCACCGAGGAAACCATATGCCTGGCTCGACACCAAGTCAACAACCAAAACTCCTCGATGACGTTCGCAAGGTCCTCCGTCTCCACCACTACTCCATTCACACCGAGCGCTCTTATGTGGAGTGGATTGTACGCTTTGTCCGTTTCCATGACATGCGGTCGCGCGAGGACCTCTTCCCCGCCGAACCCAAGATTGAAGCGTTCCTCACCGACCTGGCGGTGCATGGAAATGTCGCCGCCGCCACCCAGAACCAGGCGATGAATGCCCTGGTCTTCCTCTACAAGCGCGTCCTCAACCAGGCGCTGCCAGGCCGCATCAATGCCGTGCGCGCCGCCAAGAAGATCAACGTCCCAGTGGTCATGACGCGTGAAGAAGTTGCCAGCGTCATTTCTCTGCTGGACGGAACCGCCCAACTGGTAGTCAAACTGCTCTACGGGAGCGGCTTACGCATCATGGAAGCCGTCCGGCTGAGGATCCAGGACATCGATTTCCAGATGAAGCAAGTGAGTGTCCGTGCGGGCAAGGGCAACAAGGACCGCTTCACTACCTTTCCCGCCGCGCTCACGCCTTTGCTCCAGAATCACCTGGCCAAGGTCAAGACGCTGCATCAGCAAGATGTGGCGCAGGGGCATGGCGCGGTCTACCTGCCACATGCGCTGGCTCGGAAGTATCCCCATGCCCCCAAGGAGTGGGGCTGGCAGTATGTCTTCCCCGCCCGGGACCTCTCCGTCGACCCGCGTTCCGGTGTCACCCGTCGCCATCACGTTGATCCCAGCGTTGTCAACAAAGCCATCAAGGTGGCAGTCCGCCGTGCCGGTCTGACGAAGCAGATCAGCGCCCATACCTTTCGGCATTCCTTTGCCACGCACCTGCTGCAACGCGGCACTGACATCCGCACCATTCAGCAACTGCTCGGGCACACCGATGTGGCCACCACGATGATCTACACCCACGTCCTGCAACAAGGTGGCCAGGGCGTGCTGAGTCCGTTGGACGATCTCGGCGTTTGATCTTCAGTCTTTGCTGTCTCGGGTAGCGATAGAAATGGAGAAACAAGCGACGCCGCACGTATCAATAGCCTGATACGCCGAATCGTGAGCTGTCTGATCGTATAACATGCCCGAAAATCAGCATTATCCAGCTAAAAACTGTTCGTATAACAATAAACAGAGTGACAAGTCGTTTTAGCGGCGGCGAAAACGAGTATAACTTGCGGCCGTCGCTACTTGTGGTCAGCGCTGGAGCTAACTGGGCATACTTCTGTTGTTATACGTCCAGCGTCGCTTTTTTCTTCGTTGCTATCCTTACCCCACAGTTTTCACGTGAATGACTTTCAACAGTTCGGGTGGCACTATCTTCATCTCTCGCCCGGCCTCTTCGGTTCACGCCTGCGTCTCACCATTCGTCGGGTGGCTTCGGTGGCTTCGGCGGTGTCAAGCAGAGGCTGACGCGCTCCAACAATCCACGCATCTCCTCGGCTTCTTGGCCGAAGAGTACGAGGCGCTCGCCGTGCTCACGCCGGCCGATCGGTTGCCGTAAGTGTGCGGCGTAGTCAAGCCGGAAGTAAACTTTGAGGAAATACTCGGCGTCCTCGATGTAGGTCACATTGTCAAGGTTGACCCACGTGTCTTTGAGCCGCACCCACTTACACGTCAGTGGCGTCTCTGCCCCTGATGTCGCTGGCGCCGCTGCTTCAGGTACGCATTCAACACTCATCAACCATTCCTCACAAGCTCATGCCGTAACCGCGATCATTGATCTCTTTGCGCTGTCCTTGATCCGGCACAGGGTGATTTTGTTCCTGCACGAAGGCTTGCGGCGGATGCTCGACTAGCCGGCTTGTCGGCTGCGCCTCGTGCATCGCTTCAAGTGCCATTTGCTTATCAACTTGCCGGTCCAATGCTTCGCCCAGTTCAGCCTCAGAGTTCGTGTAAATCTTTGCATCTTCCCTCGCGCGTGAGACCGCCACATAGCTCATCCGCTGGTTCAACAACACATCCGGCTCGCTCGTGTTCGCGTTGATAATCACCCGGTCCACGGTCTCTCCCTGCGACGAATAGCTGGTCACCGCATAGCCATGATCTATGTGGTGAAACTC
>JACDEG010000223.1 GCA_013816505.1 Pyrinomonadaceae bacterium
GTCTCACGTTGCACCGGCGGGCCGAGCCCGCCTCTAAACGGGCGCACGCAAATGCAAACAGCTACAAGTTCTCAAAAGTGACAAGTGACAGGTAAGGAGTTCGGGTCACGCCAGTGTTGCTTGTCCACGCTGATTTGATTGGCGAGGATTTGTTAGGTTCCGTCGTGACCGCGCGCCGTACAGAAATCCCAACCGTCCTGTCACCTGTCACGATTTACCTGTCACTTGTAAGTTCACTTGCGCGGAATCTTTGAGCGGCTGTCGAGGCCGACATCGCAAGCGTCGGAATCGAGCAGGTAAGGTACTTCGGACGGGTCGAGCGGCGCGCCGGAAGCGTCGGTTCGGAGCCGCGCCGCGCGCAGAGTCGCCGTGACTTCACGCCACGCCCGCGCGCAATTGCCCGTCGCCGCGCGGTGTTCGGCGAGCACACGGCGGATCACATCGCGCTCGTCGAGTGAATCCATTTGCAGCAGACGTTCGAAGGCCATCGTCTTAACCTGTTCGTCGCCGGCCTCTGTGTACATCCGCCGATAGATTTCGCGCGCCACCTCACGGCTACCGCCTCTGACCTGCATCTGCGCCGCCATCACCTGCATCCACGCGAGCGCTCCCGGCACGCGCGCCCCCGCCGCATAAGTCTCGCTGGCTTCGCGAAACTGCCCGCGCTGCCAGTGGATGTATCCGAGGTGATGATAGAGCCGCCACGCTAGCGGGTTCGCCTCGATGCCTTTGCGGAGAAGTCGAACCGCGGCGTCCGCGTCCACCGCGGGGAGAATCATCGCGCCGTACTCGTAGACTGCGGTGAACTGCGGGTCGAGCGTCGCGGCGTGGTCAAGCAGCGGCGCGAGTTGCCTGATGCGCAGCGGGCTTAGATCGTCGAGACGAATGGCGCCTTGATAGTTGTTCATTTTGCGCCCGACATATTGCAGCGTGCGCAGCCAGTACCAATCGGCGACGACGGCGCTGAAACCGAGACTCATTCGCCGCGCCGCCTGCGGTGTGACGTAAAGCTCTTCCGTCTCAAGGTGCGCCGTCGGGTCCGGCGCGGGGTGCGCTTCGCCGTAGCGCGCGAGCACCACGACCAACGTCAGCCCGAATACCACGACTGCGACGAGCGCCGCCTCGCGCCTCCCCCAAGTCCCGCGCGCTGCTTTCGCCGGCCCGACTTTCATCGGCTCAGTGTTTTCGACTTCGTTCATCATTTGAAATTGCGTCGGCTGAAGATCAGTGTCGCGGCGGCGAGCAGCACACAGATGTACACCACGCCGTAGAGCGACGCGAAGAGGAAAGCCGCGACGGTCGGTGTCTCGCCGTGACCGGCGGCAGTGATATAACCGTAGTTCGAGAGATTCGGCAGCAGGTAATACAGCCCGCCGAAGAAGAGGCGCGTGCCATGTGTGCCGAGTGAGGTGGCGAACGTCTTCAGATCGGCGCTGAAGTGGCCGATGACGAACACGAAGAACGTGCAGAGGGCGGAGAGCGCTGGGGAAGAGAACGACGAAAAGAGTAGCGCGACCGCCACGACGATCATCAGTTCCACGTAGATGAGGCCGATGGCCGGCCAGATGCTCCACGCGAGCGGAGTGCCGAAGCCCCCGACATACAGCAGCGCCAGCGACACGCCGACGCCCATCACCAGGACGTTCACGGCCAGTGTCAGACATAAGCCGAGGTACTTGCCGACGAGAAACTCGCCGCGCCCGACCGGCTTCGCGAAAATCGCATAGACCGTTCGTCGTTCAATCTCTTTATAGACGAGGCCGACGCCGACGAAGATCGCGATGAAGACGCCGAACATCAGCATCGCGCTCAGTCCCATGTCGACGATAATCTTTGCTTCCTGCGCCGCCGACAGATCGCCGATAAAGATCGCGCCCGCCGTCAGCACCAGCACGAACAGCACCAGATTATACAGAACCCGGTCGCGCACCGCCTCGCGGAATGCGTTGAGCGCGATGGCGACGACGCGCTTCCGGCACCCGAACACTCTGCCATGCCCGCCCGCGACCACCGCCGCCGCACGCTCTTCAGAAGTGCGTACCTCTTCGGTTATGGAAATGTTTTGGCTCATGATTTTAGTGCTCCGATGTTGAGTTACAAATCTTTCTCATGACAGAAGAGCGGTCTATATCGTTTCTCAGTTGCGTGCGACCGTTTAAACGAAAGTTGGTTAGTTACCTAACGACCGCGCGGAAACGCTGAAAAGTGCTTTGCGGCGGGAACGATGCCCGACCGTCTTTCGATTTCTGAGATTGTGAGTTGGACACATTCTTCGGGGTACAACTCGCCCGGAAACGCGATACTCCTGTCAGTGCGTGCGGTGTGTGTGGCGGCATCCGCCCCGAAGTTTATCAGTTGCTGCCACCCGCGCGCCGCGCGCTCGTTTATCGCAAGAGCCGCCGTCAACTCCGCCTCCGCTTCCTGAGTCTTACCGACTTTTGTAAGTGCAGCAGCGTGGCGGGCGCGCAGAAAGACCGAGCGCGGGTAAACTTCGACGGCGTAAGCATACGTCCGCTCCGCTGCGGCCAAATCTCCCGCGTCGACCTCAGACCCCGCAAGGTAAGCGTAGCAAGTCGAACTGTTGTACCCGTGAGTTGTGGCAAAACGCAGGTGCGGCACGGCTTCATCCGCGCGATTGTTGAAGTAGAGCCACAGCCCATAGCTGTAATGTGTGGAAGGTGTCTGTTGATCCCAGCGCAGTGATGTCAGATAAAGTTGCTCTGCGCGCGCCGGCGTGGCGCTCGTCCGGGCCAGACCGTGCAGGATTGCCCCCGCTGCCTGTGCGCCAGTGCTGTAGACCATGAGAAGCATCAGAGCCAACGCGCATCCCGCCGCTGCCAGACGGAAGTAACGATTCTCACTGAATACTCCGCGCGGCTCTTGCACATCGGAGCGGGATGTCGAGGTTGCGACATGCGTGATGATTGCCGCGGCGAAGAAGAAGATTAAGCCGCCGCCAAAGTATCTGAATGAGGATGCGCTGGCCCCGGAACTAATCGCAAAGGCCAGCATGCCGCCGCCGCCGCCGAGCGCAAGAACCGCCTTCCCCGGGTGCCGCAATGCGCGCCAAAAGATCATCACTAAGGAGAGGCTGAACAGAACAAAGAATAGAAAGCCGATCAGTCCTAGCTCAGCCAGCATTTGAACATACTCGTTGTGCGCGTACACCGCCAGCAAATGGTCGTTTAAGCCGACCAGCGGACTGTCCGGATGCCTGGCGGAGAATTGCGCCCGCGCCTCCGCGTAAGCGACTTCGTAGTTATTTGCTCCAACGCCGAGCAGCGGGTGGTTCCGCAGCATCTCCAGACCGACGCCCCAGAACAGAAGACGTACGTGCGAATTAGCGTCTGAGCTAAAACCCTCTCGAAGGCGAGCGACTGTGGAAGTGTCCTTGTTCGTCGGTGACAGTGACGCCGTTTGCAGGAACGACAGTGGCACCGTTTGCAGGATCGTCACGGAAGCGAATGCGCCAACTATCAAGCTCAAACGCACCCATCGACGGGGACGACAAACCGGGACGATCAGAGCACCCGTTAACAGCAGCAGCATTCCGGCACACGCGCCGATGAACGGGGCGCGTTCGAGCGACTGAAGAACTGCCAGCCATGCGAGCGTCGCCGTCGCGCCGCACATTAAAGCGTATCGGGGGCGCTTGAAGTACAGTGCCAGCGCTGCGAAGACGCAGGCCGCCACACTCATGATCTCACCGAAACCGCCGGAGCCGCGGAACAGTGGTTTAAGGTCGCTGCGACTATTCCCGTCCGTCAGCGGCGCGCCGACCCAGGATTCGATGGCGCAGGCAATGCACAGAATACAAATTACCGTGCCCAGTGAAATGAGTGAGGAGCGAAACACTTTCGGTCGCGCTACGGCCTGACTCGTGAGCGCGAAGAAAACTATATACGCGCTCCACTGAAAGGCCATTTGCACCGCCGCGTGAGGGTGAGTCGCCCATGAAGCCGAGAACCAGACCCAAAGCACAAACGGGGCCGCAGTGTAGAGCGGTAAGAACTTGAGGTGCTCAGTCCTGCGACCGGCTTGCCTTTTCATCCACGTCCGCCAAGTGAGTAGGCCGAGAGTCATGCTCAGCAAGACGGACACAACCAACTCCTGACGCCACGGCAAACCGTTAATCGAAGGCCGTGGTAAGCCGGGCAGGTGCGGCGTCAGAAGAACGAACGGCCACAGTGCACCGATGATCCACAGCGGCTCGCGGATTATGCGTCGGACGAGAGGAAGCATATTCAATAAAGTACGGGGGCGAGAGCGACCTGCTCCGCGCCCCCGCAGTTAGCTTCGAATCAGTTGTTGAATTAGTTACCGATGGGGGTACCGCTTGTGGTCGTCGGTAAGGTACCGGCAGTGCCTGTGTTAGTGGCATAAACGATACCACTCGCATCAGATGAGAAGAAGCGTTTGCCGGCGCTGGCAGTGGCTGGTGCCGCATTTGTGATGTACCCGGTGGCAGTAGGGTTCGTAACTTGAGACAGGTAGCCGCTCTTAGCAACGGTTGCCGCACCGGCAAGTGTGGAGTCAATCAATCCCTCACCTGTTAGTTGTGCCAAAGTGCCATATGTCGCAGGGGTGGTGGTTGACTGGTAGGTGGCTTCGGCACTTGTCAGGACGCGCATGCTGGCAAGCGCGGAGGCTTCATTGGCGGCACGACGCGAGGCGAGGAGGTTAGGGATCGCGATGGCGGCGATGATGCCGATGATCGCGACGACGATCAGAAGTTCGATCAGTGAGAAGCCCTGTTGGCCTTTTTTGGTTTGCATGTATCGGTTGCTCCTTGAGAGGTAAAAGGTTTGGAATATTTCTCGCGCCGTCGGTCGCCGTCTCAGGCCACGCGCCGTCAAATACGCGATGTGGTCGAGTGATGTCATAACAAGAGGCATGCCACGCGGCGGCGTCTCGACGCAATCATCCAAACGAACAGTATTTAGTAAGATTCTGCCGTGCCGCCAGTCCCGCTGAATTCATGACCACGACCTGCCTTCACCCGCTACTACCATTTTTCGTCAGAGAAACAGTGCCCATTTTTGTCAGAAAGAGCCTTTGTCGGCACTGTCCCTTGCAGTGCGATGGGCTGCGGACGTGTGTCCACTTAGCCCCTCCAGATGTTCCACTGTTGTGTGATTCGATGGAGGAACAATGTCGCGCGGAGAAATGGAAAAACGGTAGTCCACGTCGGACTACCGTTCCCAGGAAAAGAAAAAATGCGTTAACAGCCTGCGTAAGAAAAGCAGATGAAGGCGAGGGGGTAAGTCACGACTATAGCCTCTCTTAATTGACTGCCTGACTCGTATTAGTCGGTGATGCGCCAACAGTGAAGCGGATCACTCCGGTCGGGTCAACGAAAAAGTGTCGAAGGTTAGCCGGGGAGTAGACAGGCGTCGCCACAACCGTGAAAGTTGTGGCCGGCGTGGAAGGCAGTGTAAGTGCGAATTGATAGCCGCTTTTCTGGCCGGCGGTCAGGTCTGAGTCTGTGACAAAGCCGGCGCTGCCGAGCGTCGAAAGGTCGGCATACTGGCCGTTGGCATTAAAGAAAAGCGATTCGCTTGAGCAAACCACCCGTAGCGAGGCGATAGCGGACGCCGCGTTCGCCGCATAGCGCGAGCGCAGATAGTTCGGGATCGCGATGGCGGCGATGATGCCGATGATCGCAACGACGATCAGAAGTTCGATGAGGGAAAAACCGCGAGCATTTTTAGTGTGGAGTGTGTGCATGGCTTTTTGATACCTCTCGCTTAAGTGCGCTCTTCGCTCTGTGCGAAAGGCGCATCAAGGGCATCAGCAATGCTCATGCCGGAATAATGCTCAGCCCGAGTTGAAGCATCTTCGGCACGGCAAAAATGGTACTACTTTTGTGAGGGTGCTGGATTTTCTGGAATCACTCCGCCGCGCCGCGCCCGACGGCGTCAGAGCGCAGTTGCGCGGTGAGGTTGCGGATGCCGTGTTTGTCGAGCAGATGGCGCAGCGAGCGCACCGAGAGGTGGAGGACTTCGGCGGCGCGCGTCTGGTTGCCGTTGGTGCGGCGGAGGGCTTCAAGGATGTACGTCTTTTCGAGTTGTTCGAGGTGCGCGGTGAGGTTGATGCCTTCGTCCGGCAGGTCGAAGGCGGAGGCGATGCGCGCCGGGCTGTAGTGTGTGACCTGCTGCGGCAGGCTTTCGGGCTGGATCGTGCCGGAGCGTTCGAGGGCGACGGCGCGCTCGATGGTGTGCTCAAGCTCGCGGACGTTGCCCGGCCACGAATAGTGCTCCAACAGCTCGACCGACTTTTCGGAGATGTTGACCGTTTTCCCGGTCTGCGCGACAAACTTCTGAAGGAAGTGTTCGATCAGGTCGGCGATGTCCTCGGTCTTTTCGCGCAGCGGCGGTAGCTCAATCGGGATCACCGAGATGCGATAAAAAAGGTCTTCGCGGAACGTGCCCTGCTTGACCATTGCCTGCAAATCGCGATTGGTCGCGGCGATCACGCGCGTGTCGATGGCCAACTCTTCGTGCGCGCCGACGGGCCGCACCTTGCGCTCTTGCAGCACGCGCAGCAGTTTGACCTGCATCGTCGGCGACATCTCGCCGACTTCATCAAGGAAGATCGTGCCTTTGTCGGCGGCCTCGAACAGCCCCTTGCGATTCGCGGTCGCGCCGGTGAACGCGCCGCGCACGTAGCCGAACAGTTCCGACTCGAGCAGCGTCTCGGTGAACGCGCCGCAGTTGATCGGCATGAACGGCTTGTCGACGCGTGGCGACAAATTATGCACGGCGCGCGCGACCATCTCCTTGCCGGTTCCCGACTCGCCGGTAATCAGCACCGTCGACTGCACGCCCGCGACCGTCTCGATCATTTGGTAGACGGCCTGCATCCGCGGCGAGCGCCCGATGATCTGATCGAGGCGTCCACGCTCGCGTTGCGCGCGTTTGAAGGCGCGATTCTCCTGCAACAGGTGCAGCCGTTCGAGTGCCTTCTCAACTATCAACTTCAGTTCGTCGATGTCGAATGGCTTTTGGATGAAGTCGTCGGCGCCGAGCTTGAACGCTTCGCGCGCGGCCTCGACGGTGGCGAACGCGGTCATCATGATGACGGCGACATCGGGCAGAAACTCGCGCACCGCGCGCAGCATCTCGATGCCGTCGAGGTCGGGCATCTTCACGTCCGAGATAATCAGATCGGCAGGCTCGGCGCGCAGCATCTCAAGCGCCCGCCTCCCGCTCTCCGCCGCCCGCACCAGATGGTTCGCGCGCCCGAACACCAGCGACAGCAGTTGCCGCATGCCCTGTTCGTCATCGACGATGAGAATTTTAGCCATAGCATTACAGGTCGGAGGTTGGATGTCAGTTCGGAGCCACGAACGATCCATAAACTCTTGCCCGTTCGTGTAGCCGGTCGAAGCAGAGCGGCGGCCAAAGACCCGGCGCTTTATACCCGGTTGCGTATCGTCTTAAGGTTGAGTGAGGTAGGTCATCGGACATAACACAGAAACACAGAGGTCACACGGAGGACACAGAGAGGGTTGACGCTCTGCTCTGTGCTCTCTGTGTGTCCTCTGTGTCTCGGTGTTATTTAGCATTTAAGAAAACTATTTAGCCACGAATGAACCGAGCAGCGACGAGAATTTCTTGAAGTCTTAGCTGACTGCCGCCACTGATTTCACTCATCTCGAAAGCTAATCCACAGCATCTAACTTCTCATCGCCGAAGGCAAGTCTATCGTGATCGTCGTGCCGTGCCCCTCGCGGCTACGGACGTTGATTGTACCACCGTGGTCACGGATGATCTGATACACAATTGAGAGTCCGAGGCCGGTGCCGCCGGTGGTCGAGGACGAGAACGGCTCGAAGAGGCGCTCGACCTGCTCGGAGGACATCCCGCGGCCGGTGTCGATGAAGGTGATCCGCAACTGCCCGGACGCCAGATTCTTCAACTCGGCGCGCAGCGTCCCGCCATCGGGCATCGCGTTGAGCGCGTTACGCGCGAGATTCCAGAAAACCTGCTTCATGCCAGCAACGTCGATCATCGCGAGCGCGGGTTCGTCGGGAATGACCTCTTCGATACGGTGCCCGTCGCGTACGTCAGGGCTGTGCCGCAACAGCGCGAACGTCTCGCGCAGCGGGTCGCTGACATCCGCCTTGGAGAGCGTGACCGGGCGCGGGCGCGCGTAGTTCAGAAAGTCGGTGATGATCTGGTTTAGCCGGTCAGACTCGCGTAACACGATCTCCATCAGTTCGGCCTCAACGGAGTCAGCCGCAACGCCGGAGCGCAGCACTTGGATCGAGCCGCGCATCGCGGTCAGCGGGTTGCGAATCTCGTGGGCGATGCCGGCGGCGAGGCGACCGACGGCGGCGAGTTTCGCCTGGCGGCGCGAAGTCTCTTCCAGCGCACGCACCTCGGTTAAATCTTGAAAGGTGATAACCAGCCCGCTTCGTTCGCCGCCCTCCGCGTTGAGCGGGGCGATGCTGTAGCCGAGGAGCACCCGCCTGCCATCGGCCGTCACGCAATCGGCTTCGTAGCGTGGGCTGGGCTGACCCTTCGCCGAGGCTTGCAGCGAGGCGTCGGTCTTCTCGCGCATGTGGCCGAGCAGCGTCGACACGTCTTCGCCGCGCAGTCTGCCGGAGGTGTAGCCGGTCATCTCTTCCGCCGCCTTGTTGAAGGTATAGATGCGCCCGTCGAGGTCGGTCGTAATTAGGCCGGAGCGGATTGATTCGACGATTCGTTCGTGCAGCGCGCGGAGTCTGGCGAGCGCGTGCGCTGCTTCGCTTAACTGCATGTCGGAACGCGACTGGCGTTGGGCGAGGCGAGCCGCGAGGAGTCCGACGACGAGGAACCCGATGCAGTTGAAGCCAACGGTGCCGAGCGCCCGCGACAGCGTGACGACGACGGCGGTGTCATCGCTGTGCATGGGCAGCCAGTTGAGTTGGATCGAGAGCATCGCCAGCGTGTAGCACAGCGTCGACACGGCGGCGATCAGCAGCACCTCGCGAACGCCGAGGAAGATGCTGGAGACCGAGATGATCACGATGAACAGCGCTGCGTAGGGCGAGTAGACGTCGCCGGTCGCCCAGACCAGCCACGACACCAGCAGCACGTCGAAGAAGAATTGAATCACCGCCTGCGCGCGAATCGGCAGCGCCGAGAAACGCAGTGCGACGGCGTAGATCACTGAGAGAATAATAGCGGTGACGGCGGCCGAGATGGGACTGTGCAGCGTGACCAGGCCGGGCAGATCGAGCCATTGGCGCGCTTTTATCTGGCTCGCGGCCAGAACCAGCAGCGCCACCACCAGTCGGCAGAGCACCAGCCGCCACAGCCTGCGCCGCGCGGCTGCGTCATCGACTCTTACTTTCAAACTATTCTCCGTCTTCGCCATCGCGCCCCAGCCTAACACAAGTGCGCCGGTCAGTTTTGAGTTTTGAGTTTTCAGATCAACCTGGGTTCGGATAAAAACTCTCGTGACTCATACCGGAGTGCTCAGCGCCTTTCGACTTCATCTAATTCCTCATATCTGAAAACTGAAAACTGTTAAGAACGAAAGCCTATCC
>JACDEG010000685.1 GCA_013816505.1 Pyrinomonadaceae bacterium
GATGAACGGCGTTCTTGATGTCGCACTCGACGCCGACAAACTGCTTGCGCTCGCCGCTGCCAAGATTCACGCCCACGGCGCGCCGGGCGGCGCTCTGCTCGACGGCCTGCGTTTCGTCCGCTGCTATGTCGAGCCGGATCAAGTGTCGGTCGAGGTCGAGGGCAGCAATGGTACGCGCAGACTCTACCGCGCACGCTTGTTTGTTGACGCGACGGGCACCAGTTCGGCGGTCGCGCGCCAGATTAACGGGGGGCGCGCGGTGACACACGTGTGCCCGACGGTCGGGACGGTGGCGCGTGGGTTCGCACGCGGCGAGGAACCGGACAAAGTTGATTTCGGCGTCGGCGAAATTCTCGTCAGCACACAGGACGCGAGCGACCATCGTCAACTAATTTGGGAGGGCTTCGCAGGCAATCCCCGCCGCGACGAGTACACAACCTATCTATTCTTTTACGACGCAGTGAACTCACCCGCCGACAAATCGATCCTCGCGCTCTTTGAAAAGTATTTCGAGTTGCTGCCGAGCTACAAGCGCGCGGGCGCGCAGTGGCGTGTGCAGAAGCCTGTCTTCGGTTACATCCCGAGTTTCCACCATCACGGACGATTGGGCGGCGGAAAGCGCACCGCCGACGACCGCGTGATGCTGATCGGCGACGCCGCCGGCCTCTCCAGCCCACTCACTTTCTGCGGCTTCGGCTCGCACGTGCGGAACCTGCGGCGGCTGACGCACCTGACGAGCCTCGCGCTGAAAGCCGATTTGCTCGACGCCGCCGCGCTCGGCGAAATCAACGCTTACGAACCGCGCGTCGCCCAGATGGCGAGCCTCGCCGAATTCCTACGCCCCGCGCCGAAGAGCGCGCCGTCGGCGATTAACGAGACGCTGAACGCCGTCATGGCCGCACTGCACACCCTCGATGAGCGCGTGCGGCGCGAGTTGTTTCAAGACCGGATGACGTTCGGCGCGCTCAAGAGCTTGCTTGGCCACACCGCGAAACTGTATCCGCGAATTTTCCAGCGCGTGCGTGAGCACCTCGGCGCGCGCGGCACGCTGTGGTGGCTCGTCAACGTCGCTGAGGCCGCTGTGAGCGAGCGGCGCGGGCGGGCGGCGCTCGATGGGGTCGGCGGTGAAGATGAAGCCAACGGGAAGTTTGGTGGGGAGTCCGCCACGGAGCAGTTCGCGCGTCACGTCGCGCTCTACAAAAAAACGACGGGGCGCGGATGAGCCGACCTGGTTCATCCGCGCCCGCAGCGGAAGGTGTGGCTTTAACAGCGGTTGGCAATCGGATGCTCACCTCGCCAAGGGTGATCCGAAAGTACAAGGCTAAGGACATTTCTCGTTGATGATGAAGTTATACTCGGTCAGTGTCCGATTACCTTGTCCCTCCAACGATGCGCACGGCACAATCTCGCTGGTCTCTGCGTCACGGCATTGACATATCTGGTATTTGCCATCGATCCAACGGAAACGTAGGACAAACAAGCGGCGACGACCTTTGTAGCCTTCGTCAGTCGTCCAGAAATTGCTCGTGTGCTCAATCTCATCATACTCGCCAGCTTTGCCGGTCGGGATGAACTTAATTGAGTCGTTGATGTTGTAGAGCAATGGTTCCCAACCATGCTGTACGGTATGTTGGTAGATGGTAGTCGAACGCTCGCCTTCGTTGTAAACACGTTCAAGCCCACCGTAAGCGTATAAGTCTATATCGCTAACGATCCACTCATCTTCCCCGTCATGGTTCAGGTCATATTTGCGCACCGCAACCCGACTTTCGGGCGGATGGTTTTCGTTCTCTGTCACTTCACGAATGAACCCCGGCAAATCTTTGACTTGCATCACCTGAGCCGATCCTACTTGCAAGGCGGGTATGGGAGTAGTATTGCGCTTCTCCGCACGCCGCATCTGCCCGACCGCCAGCGCGACCGCGCCCAGTGCCCCGACACTCAGCGCCACGTAAGCGAACGTCCTTAGCTTCATCACGCACATCCCCTTCACTGTGGCAAAGTAACTAAGACATACTCGAAGGTGCGCTGTCCGGTCACCTGCTCCTCGCCAAGCGTGTCCCAGAACTCGTCGAACTTCTCTCGACCGGGAAACGTCTGACACGCCGCTGAGTACGTGTCCTGCGCCGTGATGTTGTCGTTTCGGTCTCTCGTAATCGCGCCGCCTCGATGGAAGTAAATGGTCTCTTGGGAGTTTAGCTCTCTGTTTATGATTGCCTGAGCTTGCGCTTCTGTTCTCCCTGATCTGATAAGCCGCGCTTTGTACTCGGCAATCTGCTGACTGTCGACGTCATTGAAGCTACCGTCATGGTTCACGTCACGATCAACCATAATGCCGCTGTCGTTCTCCGTTACGGGTCGCAAGATGCGCCTGCCAATCGTGCCAAGCGTAGCGCTTGAGCTGCGCTCGTAGGTGTATTTGCCATCCGGCAATCTTCCTAAATCTCTCCTACCATCACCGTCCGGGTCTCTACCTTCGGCGTGTTTTCGCCCGATGGTTAGTCCATTTTCCTTCCTCGTGCCCATCAGCGCTTGATCGTACTGCGCGCTCGGTTCCGTGTTCGCCGTGAAGTGCTTCACACGCTTGACCTCGTTGCCCGCTCGGTCACGCTCCTTCCAGATCATCACCACCATGTCATCATAGACGCCCATGCCTGCCGCCCGGTCGGTGCTGTCAGCATTCGTCGGTGTGATGACGCGAAAGCCGATGATGGTGCGATGCCCGACCGGCGTCTCCTGCATCGCGTTACGGCTCCGCGCGACGCTCGCATAGTAGTCATACTTCTGGTCGGTCGTTAACGGAAGCGTGTCAGGAAGTCCGCCTCGGATGATGACCGGCGGGATCCGCTCCTGCTCTTGCGTTTGCGCCCGCATGTTCACCAGCCAACCCTGCTGCGCGACCGTGGTGTTGGTCGGCGTAGTGCTTGCAAGC
>JACDEG010000686.1 GCA_013816505.1 Pyrinomonadaceae bacterium
GTCGTAAGCGAGGTGCGCGATGTCGTACTCGGCCAGCACAATCGAAGTCGAGCCAAAGGAATCGGTCTCCACCACGTCGCAGCCGACCTCGAAGAATGCCGCGTGGACTCGCTCGACAGCGGCGGGACGGCTGATGAGCAGGTACTCGTTGCAGCCTTCCAACTGCGGTCCGCCGAAGTCGTCCGGCGTCAACTCCTGCATCTGGAGATTAGTGCCCATCGCGCCGTCAAACACGACGATGCGCTCTTTTAATGCTTCAAGAAAATCACTCATCTCAGGTTCACTGTTCCGTCATCAAAGCGCGACTGGGTTTTTGTGGAGCGCCGCGCATGTGTAAAAAGCCCCGCGCCAAACAACGCGGGGCTTTTCCTTATAGAAGCCTCAATCTGGTCGGTCTGGGAAAGACGCACCGTGCTGTTTAGCTGTTTATTTTACGTGGCCGCAAGTCGCCTTAACTCACCACGTTTATCGAGGTCATTGAAGCATCCCGCGCAGGCTCAAGTCAAGCAAGCCATTGTTCCTCGACGCGAGTAATCATCGCCCCGCTTGACTGACGCCTGACGCCTCATCTCTGGCGTCCGAACTCCGGCCTATGTTAATTTCACCGCTTACTCAAACGTGACAGGTGACAGGTGACAAGATGATTACGGAATGCGGATTAAAAGATACTCAACTTGTTCTTCAATCGGCAATCGGCAATCGGCAATCCGCAATCGCTTGGTTCTGTCCTGTCACCTGTCACCTGTCACCCGTCACCTGTCAGTAGCAGCCGTTCACACCGATTTTTCGTATGCGACGTGCCATCTACCCCGGTTCGTTCGACCCCGTGACCAACGGCCATCTCGACATCATCGAGCGTGGCTGCAAGTTGTTCGATGAACTGATTATCGGCATCCTCGTCAACCCTGACAAGAAGGCACTGTTCACCATCGAAGAGCGCCGCGAGATGCTGCACGATGCGCTGACGGAAATCGACTGCGGCGCGTGCCGTCCGTTGATCGAAGACTTTCAGGGACTGCTCGTCAAGTACGCCGTCGAGCGCAACGCCGACGCTATCTTGCGCGGCATCCGGGCGATTTCCGATTACGAGTATGAGCTACAGATGGCGTTGATGAACCGCCGGCTGGAGCCGCGCATCGAGACCGTTTTCATGATGGCGGGCGAAGCCTACTCGTACGTCAGCTCGCGGCTGGTCAAGGAAGTCTATCAACTCGGCGGGACTATCGACGGACTCGTGCCCGTTTCGGTCGAAGTGCGGATGAGAAGCAAGTTCTCACAAAGTTGAAATCAACGTCCCAAAATTCGCGTGATATACTGCCGCTTCAATTGACCATCAACGCCGTTTGGCCGCGCCGTAAAGTTCTCGCACCTAGCGCATCACCCCGACGGCTTCGAGACCGCGCCTTGCTTGTGATATTCATTTTCGAACCAGCGGCTTTTAGAATCTATTTTGACAACGAGGACAAGATTGATGAGCGTAATGCAGCAACCCCTCAAGACAGCCAACTTCCCCGTCTCTGAAAACGTGGCAAAGATGCAGGCTTCTTCGACGATGGCGGCGATGCAGGCGGCGGTGGCGCTGCGCGCGACGGGCGTCGATGTCGTCGATTTCGGGCCGGGTGAACCAGACTTCGACACCCCACCACACATCAAGCGCGCTGCCGAGGAAGCGATCCGCGCCGGCCAAACCAAGTACACGCCGACCGCTGGCACGCGCAACCTGCAACACGCGATTATCAATTATTACGAGCGAGAGTTCGGCACCCGCTACGAACCTTCGGAAGTGATGGCGACCGCCGGCGGCAAGCAGGCGATCTTCAATGCCATCGTGACGCTGGTCGGGCCGGGCGACGAGGTTCTGATCCCGAAGCCATACTGGGTGACGTTCCCCGAAATCGTCATCTTCGCCGGCGCCAAGCCGGTTTATATCGAAACCGAAGAGACCGATTTTCTCCTGACGGCTGAGCAGGTGGCGCGCGCCATCACGCCGCGCACCAAGCTTTTGATTCTCAACTCGCCATCGAACCCGTCGGGCCGCGTCATCCCGTCGGCGGAGTTCAAAAAGATTCTCGAGGTCGCCACTGAGCGCGGCATCTACACCATTTCTGACGAATGCTACCTGCGCTTCGTCTATCCGCCGGCGGAAGTCTTCAGCGCGGCGAGCCTCGCGCCGGAGTTGCGCGCGCGCCTCTGCATCGCGGGATCGTTTTCAAAGACTTACGCGATGACCGGCTGGCGCATCGGCTACGCGCTCTCACCGACCGACTGGACGCGCGAGATGCTCAAGGTGCAGAGCCACTCAACCAGCAACCCGAATTCGATGACGCAGAGCGCCGCGGCGGAAGCATTCAACGGTTCGCAAGACTGCGTCGCCGCGATGCTCGCCGAGTACCGCACGCGGCGCGACTGGCTGATCCCGGCGCTGTGCGACATTCCCGGCTTCCGCTGCACTCAACCGGAAGGCGCGTTCTACGCTTTCCCCGACGTGCGCGGCTGTCTGAAAGGGGAGTTAAAAACTTCCGCTGAATTCTCCGAGCGACTGTTGAAAGACGCGCACACGGTCGTCACCGACGGCGCGGGTTTCGGCTCCGAGGGTTTCATACGCATCTCTTACGCCACCTCGCTCGACCGTTTGCAGGAAGGAGTCCGCCGCATCCGACAGGTCGCGGAGAAGCTGGCGCGCTGAAAGTTTTTGCCCGCGCCGTTTTCCCTTTGAAGCACACGAATCAATCGACTACATAAAAACTGAGGCGACTCCGCATTCGAGGAGTCGCCTCTTTCTTTAGCACCCGAGCAGATGATATGGATCCCGCGATGTAGCCATCGTGTTTTAACCTGGAACAATTGGCCGAAGAATCTTCAAGACGATCAGTAGATGTTGAAGGAGTATTCGATGACCGCGTACTGCGACACCGGTCGCCCGTCCTTC
>JACDEG010000224.1:0-2549 GCA_013816505.1 Pyrinomonadaceae bacterium
AGTAACTGTTCAGACTGAAGAGAATTGTAGCTA
Organism: Pyrinomonadaceae bacterium; assembly: GCA_013816505.1. Taxonomy (GTDB): domain Bacteria; phylum Acidobacteriota; class Blastocatellia; order Pyrinomonadales; family Pyrinomonadaceae; genus JACDEG01. The sequence continues at coordinate 34 of JACDEG010000224.1, forward strand.
AAAATCCAGCTTCAGGTGATGAAAGTTTCTGGCAAGATAAGTAACGTGCAGAGATGAAGGTTGATGTGGAGCAGGCCAGCCGAGTGGAATTGCTCGACCTCATCAAACAACTGCTCGCTCGCGTGCAGCTTCTCGAAGTTCGCGTCCACGAGTTAGAGGCTGAGAATGAGCACTTGCGTGCTGGTGGCACCAAGGAGCCGCCCTCGTAGGTCAAAGCACGCCGCTCGACGAGTGGTGAAAAGAAAGAACGCCAAAAGTGTGCGCGGGGCTCTGGGCGTCACCGACACGCACCGACCAAAGTCATGCAGCATGCGGTCGCAGAATGTCCGCAGTGTGATCTGCTGTTGGGTGGTGGGCGTGAGGTGTCACGCCGCCAGGTCATCGACGTGCCGCGCGTGCCGGTGGAAGTGACGGATGATGTGGTGGTTGAACGCCTTTGTCCGCATTGCCGTACGGCGTGGAAGCCGGAAGTTGATCTGCGCGAGGCCGTGGTTGGTGGGCAGCGGATCGGTATCCATCTGCAAACGGAAGTGGCGGTGTTGCGCGAGCGTTGGCGGCTGCCGTTTCGCTCCATCCAAGACTATCGATTAATGCGCTGCGGGTTGGAAGTGAGGGTCGGTGAGTTAGTCAGCCTGGTACATGGCGTGGCCGCGCGCGGACGCTCGGTGTATGCCTCGTTGGGCGCGCAAATCAACGCCTCGGCAGTAGTTTACGGTGACGACACGGGGTGGCGAGAAGATGGTCAGAATGGCTACTTGTGGAGTTTTTCGACGCCGTCAGTGCGCTACTATCTATTTCGGCGAACACGTGCTGGGAGTGTGGTGGCAGATATCATCGGAGAAGAGTTCGAAGGCGTGTTAGTCAGTGACTTCTACGCCGGCTACAACATTGATGAAGGGCGGCATCAGCGGTGTTGGGTCCATCTGCTACGAGATCTCCATGAGTTGACGCAGCCGCATGCCGAGAAGGCAGCAGTCGTTGGCTGGGCCGCGGCGGTCAGAGCGGTGTATGACACAGCGAAGGCTTATGCGGGACCCTCTCGCCGCGTGACTGAGGTCGAGGAGCACGCCGCACGCCGCGCACAACAACATGCTTTCGAGCGCGAGTTGATGGACGTGTGTGCGCCGTCCGTGAAGACGAAACAGCCGATCTCAGTATTGTGTCAGCGGGTGGAGAAGTACCTGCCGGAGATGTTCATGGTTGTGGCTGACCCGCGGGTGGCATCAGACAACAATGCGGCGGAGCGAAGCCTGCGCGGGCCGGTCGTAAGTCGCAAGATCAGCGGCGGCACGCGCTCAGCCAAAGGTAGCGAGACCAAGAGCGTGGTGGCATCATTGTGTGGGACGTGGCTGCAGCAAGGAGTGAACGTCTATGAAGCATGCCGTCAGATGTTAGCCGCTCCTACCTGACACTCTGAACAGTTACCCAAGGTAAGCGTCGTTGACACTTTTTCGAAGTCGAATCTATACTCGACCGTTTGCTTGACTCATCCATTATTCACGCAAGCATGAAACTTCTTCCACCAGTGCGAAAATTTAAAACTCCTGTAGGATAGACGAGTCGGTCCCGCGCGTTTGATCTTAACGATGACATTCGACACACTTTTCTAAAGCCTTTTATGCGTAAACTATTTGTAACCGGCGGTGCGGGATTTATCGGTTCCGCGTTCATCCATCTGGTGCTCGCCGAAACTTCCGATATCCAGATACTTAATTACGACGCCCTGACGTATGCCGGGAACATGGATAACCTTGCCGATCTCGATGAGGGTAGGCATCGCTTCGTGCGTGGCGACATCACCGACCACGAGGCGGTGCGCGCCGCGCTCGACGAGGGCACGGACGCGGTCATCAACTTTGCTGCCGAGTCACATGTCGACCGCAGTATCGCTTCGGCGGATGAATTTTTGCGCACCAACATTTTGGGCACGCAGGTGCTGCTCGACGCGGCGCGCGAAAAGGGCGTCGGCCGCTTTGTGCAGATTTCGACCGACGAGGTGATGGGCAGTCTGCCGGAGGGCGAGGACGCTTTCTTTACCGAAGCCTCACCATTCGCGCCGAATAGTCCGTACGCCGCGTCGAAGGCCGCCGCCGAACATCTGGTGCGCGCCGCGCATCACACGTTTGGTCTTGATACTGTCATCACCCGCTGTGGTAATAACTACGGCCCGCGCCAGTTTCCCGAAAAGTTCCTGCCGCTGATGCTCTCCAATGCGATCAACGACGAGCCGATCCCGGTCTACGGCGACGGGCGCAACGTGCGCGACTGGATTTATGTCGAAGACCACTGTCGCGCGATTCTGATGGCGATGCAGAAGGGGCGCGCCGGCGAGACCTATAGCATCGGGGCGCGCAACGAGCGGCGCAATATTGAGGTCGCCGAATCAGTATTGAAATCCCTTGGCAAGAATCCACGCTCGCTGATCCGGTTCGTCAAAGACCGTCTCGGCCACGACCGCCGGTACGCGATTGACCCGACCAAGGTCGAGACCGAACTCGGCTGGCGCCCAGTCGAAA
>JACDEG010000224.1:2559-9523 GCA_013816505.1 Pyrinomonadaceae bacterium
CTGGTACACCGAAAACGGCGAATGGGTCGCGCGCGCACGCAGCGGCGAGTATCGCGAATTCTACGCGCGGCAGTACGGGGCGGAGGTCGGACGGTGATGAAGATTTTAGTGGCGGGTGCGGGCGGGATGGTCGGTCGCGCCGTCGTTGCGCACTGTGCCGCGCGTGGCGACGAGGTGTCCGCATTCGGCCGCCAAAACCTGGACATCACCGACCGCGCCGCCGTGCAGATGGTGTTTGACCGTGAGCGCCCCGGAGCGGTCATCAACTGCGCGGCGTGGACGAACGTCGACGGGTGCGAATTCGATCCGGTCCGCGCCTACGAAGCCAACGCGCGCGGCGTCGAGATGCTCGCGCGTGCGTGCCGCGTCGCCGGCGCGATGTTCGTCACGATCTCTACTGACTACGTTTTCGACGGCCGCAAAGAAGGCTTCTACACGCAACGCGACGACCCTCACCCAATTAGCACTTACGGGATTTCCAAGCTCTGCGGCGAGCGTGCCGCGCAGGCCGCCCACGCGCGCACCACAGTCGTCCGCACCGGTTGGATTTTCGGCCACGGCGGGAAAAACTTTCTCGCCACCGTGATCGAGCAAGCGCGGCGGGGCGAGCGCCTCACGGCCATCGAAGATATGTACGGTACGCCGACCTACGCGGATGATTTGGCGGCGCGACTGCGCGACCTGGCCGAACTTGATCTGCCGGGCGTGTATCACATCGTCAACAGCGGGGAGGGCGCCAGCTTCGCCGAGTTCGCGCGCGTCGCCGTCGCAGTGTCCGGGTGCGAGGGGGTCGAGGTCGATGGCATCAGCGCCGACTCGCTGCACAGGCCGGCACCGCGACCGCGCAATTCGCGCCTGCGCTGCCTGGTGTCGGAGGCCGTCGGGCTGGCGCCGCTCGCCGATTGGCGCGACGCGCTCAGAGAGTTTGCCGCCCGTCAGTAGTCACATTTGGCGGCGATGAGCTTGACGCCGGCGTCCGGACGACTTGTCTCAAATGCCGTGTCTGCTATCATACGGGGCCGTCGCACGCGTCAGCCCCCGGAACAGTTTTGCCTTCAGGAACGAAAGAACGATGTCCCAAGATAATCGCTTGATGCCGCTATCGTCCGAATCACTCGACCGACCGCTGCGCGACCTGGCGTATTCGGCGCCGGCACCGGCTACCGCTGCCCCCGCTCACCAGTCCGCCGAAATCCACCTGCGCGATTACGTCGCGGTGGTGATGAAGCGCAAGTGGCTGATTCTCAGTCTGGCGGTGGTGGTCACGTCGCTGGTCGCGATTCAGATGTATCGCCTGCCGTCGATCTACGAAGCGAAGACGACCATCCAGATCGAGCAGCGGAATAAGAGCGTCTTACAGTCGAGAGATTTAATCATCAACGCGCCGAGCGACCCCGCATACTGGAGCACGCAACTCAAGCTCATTGAAAACCCGGAGTTAGCGCGGCAGGTCATCTTAACGCTCGACCTGCAAAACAATCCGGCGTTTCTTGGTGGACAGAGCAGGAGTTTCCTGTCGGCGCTGCGCCGCGCCTTCCGCAGCGAGCGACCCGCCCCCCTGATGGATTCCGGAGTTCCGGTGCTCAGCGAAGGCGAGTTGGACTTCGGCGAAAAGCTGTCGGTTGAACAACTGGAGCGGCTGGAGCCGTACGAGGATACCTTACGCGCCAACCTCGTAGTCGATCCCACAGAGAAGACCAGCCTGGTCGACATCCGTTACCAACACCCAAATCCTGAGATTGCGATGAGGGTTGCCGATGCGCTGGCGGCCGTCTTCATTCTCAGAGACAACATGCGCGAAACGCAGGGCATGACCAAGGCGGCAGAGGCACTCGCCCGAGAAATCGCCGACCTGCAAACTAAGATCAGAGAGAATGAAGCGGCGCGCCTCAGCTACATGATCGGCAGCAACCTGCCGCTCAACGCAGGAAAGGGACAGGACCTGAACGCCGAGCGCCTCGGCATGCTGAGTTCACAACTGCTGACGGCTGAAAATGAATTGAAAAATTTTACTGCCGCTTTCAAGGCGGCGCAGACCACGATGGACACCAAAGACATCTGGTCGATCCCCGAAGTGGTCGAGAGCAAAAGCGTTCAGCGGCTACGCGATAAAATCAGTGATTTGGAAGAGAGGCGCTCGGCGCTAATGGTGCAATACACCGCCGAGTGGCCCGAAGTGAAGAAGGTTGACGAGCAGATCGCACGGCTCAAGCAAGACCTGGACAAGACCCCGCGCGAGATCGTTAACTCGATCAGGGCGCGCTACGAGGCGTCCATCGACAAGGTCAACAAGTTGCGGCAGGAGTACAGCCGGGAACTCGCCGACTCGAACCAAATGAGCATCGCCGAAATGGGGATGAGTCACCTCAACCAGCAACTCGAAACCAACAAACAGTTCTACAACACGCTCTATCAGAAACAGAAGGAATTACAGATCACGTCGAGTGATCGCTCGAACAATGTTTCGGTGGCGACACCGGCCCGCCTGCCGCGGTCGCCGGTCGGGCCGCAGCGCGGGCGTAACATCCTGATCGCTTTCATCCTCTCGCTCGGCGCCGGGGTCGGACTGGCGTTCCTGCTCGACTACCTCGATGACACGTTGAATTCGGTCGAAGACGTGGATCGTCACATACAGTTGCCGACGCTCGCGCTGATCCCGGCCCCGCGCGCCGAGCGCCTGACGCTACGCGGCAAGCCTGCGCTCGCGACCAAGGGAGCGGCCAACGAGGCGACGGCGCTCGCGTTGATCGAGGACGTTCGCTCGCCGGTCGCGGAGGCGTACCGTCACCTGCGTACGTCACTGCTGCTGTCCACCGCCGGACAGCCGCCAAAGACGATGCTGGTCACGTCGAGCCAGCCGTCGGAAGGCAAAACGACGACGGCGGTCAACACGGCGATGATGCTGGCGCAGACCGGCGCCGAAGTCCTGATCGTCGACTGCGATTTGCGCCGTCCGCGCATCCACGCCCACTTCGCTCTGCCCAACACGCGCGGCGTCACGAACTACTTGTCCGGCGAATCGAACCTCGACGAGTTGATTCAAATTTGCGACAAGGTGCCGAACCTGAAGGTTCTGACGTCGGGGCGGATTCCGCCGAGCGCCGCGGAGTTGTTGGGTTCGGGCGAGATGCAGCGACTGCTGCATGAATTGAGTGGGCGCTTTAATCACATCGTCATCGACTCGCCGCCGACCATCTCGTTCACGGATGCGTCGATCCTTTCGACGCTGGTCGACGGCGTCATCCTGGTGGTGCACGGCGGCCGTAGCTCCCGCGGCGTGGTGCGCCGTGCCAAGCAGCAACTGCACGACGTCGGAGCGCACATCTTCGGCATCGTCCTCAATAACGTTAAAGCCGAATCGAGCGACTACTACTACAACAACTACTATTCAGGTTACTACGCGGACGAGGAAGAGGCGGAGACGGCTGCGGAAGGGGCTGGCGCCGAGCGGGGTGGGGCGAGTTGATGCGGGGCCAGTTCTGTTCCATCGCCGATGACGTAAGGCTGGGCCGCGATGTGCAAATTCATAACTTCGTCAACCTCTACGGCTGCGAGATCGGCGACGAGACGCGCGTCGGCACGTTCGTCGAAATCCAGCGCGGCGCGCGCGTCGGGCGGCGCTGCAAAATATCGAGCCACACGTTTATCTGCGAGGGCGTGACCATCGAGGATGAAGTCTTTATCGGTCACGGCGTCCAGTTCGTCAACGACCGCTTTCCGCGTGCGACCCGACCCGACGGCACGCCGCAGATCGCCGCCGACTGGGTGGTTGAACCGACCATCGTGCGACGCGGAGCTTCGATCGGCACCGGCGCGACCATCCTCTGCGGGCTGCAAGTCGGCGAGCGCGCGATTGTCGGGGCCGGCGCAGTCGTCACGAAAAGTGTCCCGGCGGGCACCGTCGTCGCCGGCAACCCCGCGCGGGTGATAAAAAAAGGGATGAGGGCGGAGGGATGAGGGATGAATAAAAATCAGAAGACAGCATGCAGCATACAGCAGGAACCAAGCCACCCCCTCATCTTCGATCTTCCGTGTTCTGTATTCCGTATTCCGTATTCCGTGTTCTGTATTCTTGGTTTCTTCATCCCTCATCCCTCATCCTTCATCCCTTGATTCGATGATTGTTCCCTTCGTCGATCTGCAAATTCAGTACAGGCAAATCAAGTCCAAGATTGATGGCGCGATGGCGCGCGTGCTCGACAACTCCGCGTTCATCCTGGGCCGCGAGGTCGAGGCGTTCGAGGAGGCGTTCGCCGAGTACGTCGGCGCGAAGTTCTGTGTCGGTTTAAACAGCGGCACGGCGGCCATTCAACTGGCGATGACGGCCTGCGGCGTCGGTGCGGGCGACGAGGTGATCGTCCCGGCGAACAGCTTCTTCGCCACAGCCGAGGGCGTCTCGACCGCCGGGGCGAAGCCGGTCTTCGTCGACGCCGATCCCGTCTCCTACGCGATTGACGCCGCGAAGATTGAAGCCACGATTACGACGCGCACACGCGCGATTATGCCGGTGCATCTCTACGGGCAGGCCGCCGACCTCGATTCGATTTTTGAAATCGCTGCGCGCCGCGACCTGCTGGTGATTGAAGATGCCGCGCAGGCGCACGGCAGCCTGTACAAAGGGCGGCGCGTCGGCGCGGTCGGTGCGGCGGGCTGCTTCAGCTTCTATCCTGGAAAAAATCTCGGCGCGTACGGTGAAGGCGGCGCGGTCGTAACCGACGACGCGGAGGTCGCCCGCCGCGTGCGTCTGTTGCGTGACCACGGCTCGGAGCGGAAGTACCGGCACGAGGTCGTCGGCTACAACTTCCGGCTCGAAGGGATCCAGGGAGCGGTGCTCGGCGTTAAGCTAAAACACCTTGATCGCTGGAACGATCTGCGCCGTGCGCACGCCGCACGCTACGCGGAGTTGCTCGGCGAGGTGGCCACGAGCGGCACGCTCATGTTGCCGCGCGAGATGCCGTACGCGCGCCACATTTATCATCTCTACGTCGTGCAGGTCGACGGGCGCGACGCGCTCCAGCAGGCGCTCAACGCGGCGGGCGTGCAGACCGGCATTCATTACCCGATCCCGATCCACCTGCAACCCGCGTATGCCACGCACGGACACAGCGCCGGCGACTTCCCGGAAACCGAGCGCCAGGCCGGTCGCGTGCTCTCGCTTCCGATGTTCCCGGAACTGACCGACGCGCAAATCTCTTATGTGGCCGAACAGATCACGCGGCAGATGTTATAGACTTCAAGAAAAAGGACGAGCCGCGAATGACACGAATGACATCTCTGACCGGGAAGGCATGTCGCCGAATCGTCGCTCTCGTTGCCGCTCCGTGTGCCTTGCTGCCAATGAATTGATTCGTGCGATTCGTGTCATGCGTGGCTGATTTGTTTTAATCATGAGCACTGCAACCACCATCGGCGTGATCGGCTGCGGCTACTGGGGGCCGAATCTGCTGCGCAACTTTGCCGAGAACGAGGCAGCGGAGTTGCGCTGGGTGTGCGACGTGGACGCGCCGCGCCTCGAAATGGTGAAGCGCCGCTATCCCTTCGCCGAAACGTCGTCTGACTATACGCGCCTGCTTTCGGACGACGATCTTGACGCGGTCGTCATCGCGACGCCCGTCGCAACCCACTATCGTTTCGCGTGCGAAGCACTGCGCGCGGGCAAGCATGTGCTCGTCGAAAAACCTTTCACGGCGAGCGTCCGCGAGGCCGAGGAATTGAACGAGATGGCGGAGCGCGGCGGCCTGACGCTGATGGTCGATCACACCTTTGTCTACACCGGCGCGGTGCGCAAGATCAAAGAGATAGTTGAGAGCGGCGAACTTGGCGAACCACTTTATTTCGATTCGACGCGCATCAACCTCGGCCTCTTCCAGCAGGACCTCAACGTCGTCTGGGACCTCGCCCCGCACGACTTGTCGATCATGGACTTTATTATCGACCGTCAGCCCGAAGCCGTCACCGCGACCGGCAGTTGTCACATCAAGCAGGGCATCGAAAATATCGCCTACGTGATGCTCCGCTTTGCCGACGAATTTATCGCGCACTTCCATTTCAACTGGCTGTCGCCGGTCAAGATTCGTCGCACGCTGCTCGCCGGCAGCCGGAAGATGGTCGTCTATGATGATATTGAGCCGACCGAGAAGGTGCGCGTCTATGACAAGGGCGTGACGACCAGCCTCGACACCAGCCTGAGCGTCGACAAAGAGACGGCCTACCGCACGCTTGTCAGCTACCGGACGGGCGACGTGTGGGTCCCGAAGCTCGACTCGACCGAGGCGTTGCGCCACGTCTGCCAGGAGTTTCTCAACGCGATTACCGAGCGCCGCCCGCCGCTGACCGATGGGCGCTCCGGCGCGCGTGTCGTCCGTCTGCTCGAAGCGGCGCAGGCGTCGATCAGCCGGGGCGGACAATCGGTTAAGCTCTAGACGGCGGAGGCTGTGTTCACGAAACGCGCCGCGCGCGAGGATATGGATTGTCGGCGCGCTTCGGTATCTTGATGACGCCATATAGAGGAGACCTGTAGATGAGTAAGAGAGCATTGATCACCGGCATCACCGGACAGGATGGCAGTTACCTGGCCGAGCACCTGCTCGCGCTCGGGTACGAGGTTCACGGGCTGGTGCGGCGCGTCGCGCTGGAGGCCCCGGACGGACGGTTCCATCGCATCGCTCACCTGCTCGACCGCCTGCAACTCCACGCCGCAAGTCTGGAGAGCTACCCGAGCATCTTCCACATCGTCAGCCGGCACGACTTCGACGAGTGTTATCACCTCGCCGCGCAGAGTTTCGTCGCGGAGAGTTTCGCCGACGGCTTCTCGACGATGAACACGAACATCAACGGCACACACTACATGCTGGCCGCGCTGCGCGAGTTGCGCCCGAACTGCCGCTTCTACTTCGCCGGCTCGTCCGAAATGTTCGGCAAGGTCAGAGAGACGCCGCAACGCGAGACGACGCCGTTCCACCCG
>JACDEG010000003.1 GCA_013816505.1 Pyrinomonadaceae bacterium
TTGCCCGCCAACGAGCCGTAAGCGAGTCACACTCTTCGCGCTTTCGCGCTCATGGCGGGCAGGATGCCCGCGCTCCCAGCGACAGGCAATGGCAACCTGCTGTAATTTGTGCGGCTCGCCATCGCAACTAATCTTTCAATCGTCACTTCTACTCTGCCCGCGCCGCGGACGTTTGCAGTAGTTCGCCCGTTGGCACACCGTGCGTCACTTGCGCGCGCCGGCATCCTTCGACGAAACTCTGCGCGACCTTATCCCACCCGAAATTTTCCCTCACCGCCGTGGCCGCGCGCACGCTGAATTTCGCAGCGTAGTCGGCGTCCGTCAGCACACGCACCACTGCGTCGGCGAACGCTTCCGGCGCGTCGGCGAGGATGATCTCGGTTCCGTCTCTGACTGGCAGGCCCTCGGCTCCGATGGTGGTCGAGACGACCGGCTTCTCCATCGCCATCGCTTCGTAGATTTTCAGGCGCGTGCCGCCGCCGATTCTGATCGGCACGACGTAGGCAGCGGCGCGGTCGATGTACGGACGCACATCGTCCACCCGCCCGGTCACAACGATTGACGAATCGCGTCGACTCAACTCGACGAGACTCGGGTACGGATTGCGCCCGACGATGGTCAGGGTCACGCCGGGCACCGCTCTTTTTATCAGCGGCAGAATCTGTTCGGTGAAGTAGTGTATCGCGTCCTGGTTCGGAAGCCAGTCCATCGAACCGGTGAAGACGAGATTGTGCGCGTCGCGCGGCTCGCGCCGGTCGGGACGGAAGTAATCGGTATCGACGCCGGTCGGCACGTCCGACACCTCCGCGATTCCGTACTCGCTCCGCATGATCTCGCGGTCTTCGCGCGAGACCGCAATCACGTGGTCGAAGCGTCGACAGGTCGCGCGCTCAAACGCATGAGTCTTACGCCATTGATCGTAGAGGTAAGCCTTCTTCAACGGGTTCGACTGCACCTGATAGTGGCGCTTCCAGATCATCGCCTCGACGTTATGCTGAAACAGCACCGTCGCGCACTCGATGCGCGACGGAACATTGATGCTCGGCGTCAGGAAATCGCAGACCAGCATATCGAACGCGCCGCCCCGCGTCAGCTCGGCGACTTCGCGCATCATTTGCGCCGACTGGTACTTCTTGATTGCATACGGCAATGGCGACACGAGGTTGCCGGCCAACTCGGCGTAGAACCCGGACGAAAACTTGGCGCGCGTATGGTGCGGCACACACACCAGTTCCTGACAGTATTCGTCGGCGAGCCTCCGCGCGTCCGCCGATTCGCCGTCGTCAAGCGTCAGGTACGTGATGTGGTGCTCGCGCCTAAGTTGCTTCAACATATGGTAGGTGCGAATCTTGCCGCCTTTGTCGACCGGGTGCAGCAGTTCGGTTTTGAGCCACAGGATGCGCATCTTCGAATCGCTTCTTATTACTCAGCCGTGACAGGTGACAGGTGACAAGTGACAGGAGGGTTTAGATGCTGTGCCGCACGCGGCGAGTTCTTTGAGCCAGCAGCCTAAGCGAAAAGTTACCGGCTTCGCTCGGAGAAACTCACCTGCCTTAACTCTTTCTTGTCACCTGTCACCTGTTACCTGTCACTTTTAAGCGACGACCGGTTCGGCGCGCACCGCCGGATGCGGCACGAACTGCGGCACGTCGATGCTCTCGCCGTCGATGAACTGCCGTTGCCACATCTCGAAGTTGACGAGCGACCAGAGACGCTCGGCGTGGTTGCCGGCGCCTGCTTGATGCTCCGCGACTATCCGGCGCACGAACCCCTGATCGAATAATTCGCGTGCGGCAGTGCGCTCGCCAAGCACATACTCGTCGATGACCGAACGAAACTCGCCGCGGAACCACGCCCCGACCGGCACCGGAAAGCCCATCTTCGGGCGGTTCAGAATCGCTTCCGGCAGCACGCCTTTCATGCTCTGGCGCAGAACGTACTTGGTCGTCCAGCCACGCAGTTTCATCCGCTCCGGCAGGCGCGACGTGAACTCGACCAGCTTATGATCGAGAAACGGCACGCGACTCTCGATGGACGCCGCCATACTCATTTGATCCTGCTTCATCAATAACTCGTGGAGGTATGTTTTCATGTCGGCGTAAAGGAGTTGGTTGAGCAGACTGCGGGCGTCGGTGCCGGCGATGTAGCGCCGCACGCCGGCGTACGGGTCGAGCGAGTCGCCGGCACGCTCCTTAACCTCAGAGGTCAGCATGGCCCTCTGCATGTGGCGCGGAAAAACGGCAAAGTTATCGAAGTAGATGCTCTCAATGTCCGGTTCGAGGCAGAGGAAGGTGCGCGACAATTTGCCACGCGCCTTCGATCCGGCGGGCAGAGCTTCGATTCCGCGGCGAACCGCACTCCGCAAACCATCGCCGGTCCAAGAGTGGTAACGGGCGCCGAGCGCGAGGTTAAAGATCGTTTTGCGATAGCGTCCATAGCCGGCCATCAACTCGTCGCTGCCCTCGCCGGTCAACACCACTTTGACGTGCTCGGCCGCGAGCCGCGAAACGAAATAGAGCGCGACGCTCGAAGGGTGCGCGAGTGGCTCGTCTTCGTGCCAGACGAGTTTCGGCAGCGCGGCGAAAAAGTCCTGCGGGCTGACGACGACCTCGTGATGATCCGTCTGGTAGGCGTCGGCGACGAGGCGCGCATACTCAAGCTCGTTCGCTTCGCGCTCGGCGAACGCGACCGAGAAAGTTTTGATCGGCTCTTTGACCATGCCGCTCATCACTGCCGCAATGGCCGACGAATCGATGCCGCCTGAAAGGAACATGCCGAGCGGCACGTCGGCCATCAGGCGCAAGCGGACAGAGGTGTGAAAAAGCTCCGTCCACTCCTCGACGTAATCCTTGTCACTCTGCGCGCGGGGACCGGGACCGGCCCCGTTTCCCTGATCGTCGCCACCGGCGAACTGCACGTCCCAGTATTTTTTGATTTGGACGCGCCCATCGCGCCACAGCAGCGTGTGACCGGGCAACAACCGCTTGACGTTTTCAAACAACGTCTCTTCGCCGGAGGTCGCGTGGTTGGCGAGGTAGTCTGGCAACACGCCGTAGTTTAGTTGCGGCGTAACCGCTCCCGCCGCGAACAATGCTTTGATCTCCGACGCGAAATAGAGCGAGCCATCGTCAGTATGGACATAGTAGAGCGGCTTCACGCCGAGCCGGTCACGAGCAATGAATAGCTCACGCTGACGCCGATCCCAAATCGCGAACGCGAACATCCCACGCAGACTTTCGACGACCCGCTCACCATCCTCTTCGTACAGGTGGAGAATCGTTTCCGTATCGCAATGCGTTCGGTAACGGTGGCCGCGCGCTTCGAGTGCTGGCCGAAAGTCGGCGTGGTTATAAATCTCGCCGTTGAAGACAATGTGTAGCGAGCCGTCTTCGTTCGGCATCGGCTGATGGCCGGCGGCGACATCGACAATGCTCAGGCGACGGTGACCGAGTCCGACCGGGCCGTCGACGAACACACCGCTGTCGTCCGGCCCGCGGTGCTTGATGACATCGCGCATCCGCTCAAGCGTCGGCACGTCGACCTCGCGACCCGACCGACTCGAAAATGCTACCCCGTTAATTCCACACATAATTAGTCAGGCAAAAGTGAAAGCCGGTCACGACAGTGAATTTGTTTGTTTTTGAATCGAGACATAGAAAAATGGTTGAGCGGCGAGCGAGTGGCGCAGGCAAATATTTTTAACACAGAGACACAGAGAGGAATTACAGAGGGCACAGAGCAAGATTAATCGCTTTACTCTGTGCTCTCTGTGTGACCTCTGTGCCTCTGTGTTATGTCGGTGTCCCATTCTCATATGCTCTGAGTTAGAACTGAAAGCCGTTTGATCGGGTGATTAAGATTTCGCACTTCGCGTTAAACCAGAATCGCCGTTGCCGTCGGGTCTGACGCTTCAGATCGACATCGCCCGTCGACGAAATGGATCATCGCTTCGCCGCTCGTCGTGATCGGCTCGCCGTTGATGACCGCACGCCGCCGACCGCGCGCATCGACGCTGAAACTTTCGCCCGCGTCAATGTCGATTTGCACGTCGCCCTCCGCGAAGCGTACCGCGACGTGACCGACACGCCGCGCCGCCGTAAAGACCTCGCGATTGTCGAATCGAAAAGTTCGCCCATCGATCAGCACAAATTCACTGAGCACTTCCGCGCGCGGCGCATCGTCAGTCAGACGCGCCCATGTCCACGCAAAATCGGATTTAATGCGCGGCGTCTCAACAATCAACTCGCCGCCACCTAACACGAGCATGTCGCGATGCGCGCCTTCACCCATCTCAAAGGCACGCCCGTTGACCGCTTCGATTTGGCGCACGCGCGTTTCAGCGTCGTGCCCGGCGACACGCGGCACAAGGAACGTGACGAACTCCGTTGCGCCCGTCGCTTCCGCCGAATAAGAATAGACCGGCGCGGCGACTCGCTCGCGGTAACAACGCGAAACCCAGCCGTCGCCATGCTGCCACGCGCCGCCCGCGCCGAAAGCAGACAGTTCCATGCCCGGCGCGTTGCCGCTTCCGATCTCGCGTACCGACAGCGCACCGTCGTTCTGCGCTGCCGTCTCTGGCTTGGCGTCCGGAGCAAAATGAAAGTGCAGGTCGTAGCGGTGTGTCCCCGCGCTGGCAACACGGTCACGCACCATCCAGTAATCGTTTTTAAGAAACAGCACCGAGCGCGTGTGCGTCGCCGGCGAAGCGAGCCGCGCATAGCCGTCGTGCGCGCCCTCGAAAAAGTCGAATCGCCGCGACGCGACCCACGTCCGCGGCGTCGCCCGTGCGACGTGCCGCCACGTGAACGTGCCGCCCGGCGCCGACGAAGATTCACCATCGATGGTCAGCGTGTTGTGCGCCGCCGAGGTGCGAAAGTAATCGCGCACCTCGCTTGCCCCGGTGTATGTGTACGTGCCCGGATCAATCAGTATGGTGCGTCCGCACGCAGCCAACTCGAATGCGAGCATGTCGGCGTGCGCGTGACCGCAGTTAAGCGTCCCGTGCGGGCCACAGTCAATCAACATGTAGTTGGCGGAAGACTCCCACCCGTCGCGCATCACGTAGTAGCCGCCGTCAGGGAAGGCGCGCGAAGTCTGCGCCGGCGGGTGTGCTTCGATGCGGTCGAAGTCGCGCAATCCTTCGGTGCCGAGCAGCCATAAAGTTTCTTCAGCGGCTTCGCCGGCGACGTGCTTATAGTCGGGCCGCGCGAAGAGCGCCGCGCCGGTCGAGAGTGCCGCGCGGAAGTCGTTCGCCGGGCGCTCGTCGAGCATCACCAACCGACCGCCGTCGTCATCGCCGAAGAACGGCGTCGTTCCATCAGGCCGCGTGATGTACATCAAATGATCGAGCAGCGCCGTCAACTTGCCTGGCAGTCGATGCTCCGATTCGACTTCTGACTCGGCTTCCGACCCGACTTCGGACCCGCCCGATTGGGCCGCACTGCTGTTCGCCCGCGCGAGGATGTAGAGGTGCGTGTAAAAGTCTGTGGTGTAGCGATGGTAGTAACTCGACTGCTCGAAGTAGACGCCGTCCGGTCGCACGTGCCAATCGAGCGCGTTCATCAAGATGCGCTCGCCCGTGGCGCGCCACCTCCCGGCGCACTTGAGTTCCGGCAGCACGGTTCCGAGGTAGAACAGGCCGAGCGCCTCGCCGGTCAGATGTGTGTTCGGGCTGAAGTAGGTCGAGAGGTACGTCTCTAAGTGGCGGCCATGCAGGAAGAGAGCTTTTAAGATATTGAGAAACAGCGCGGGCGTCAGGTGCGGCGAGTCTCTGAAGAAGTGCAGCGCCCACAGCCACGCCATCGAGCGAAACGCAACTTCGAGACTGCTCGCCCAGTTGATGCCGATCTTCGGTGGGTTATGCTCCATCCAGTCCGCGACGTGGCGTGCGAACGTTCGCGCATAAAGCTCGTCGCCGGTGTACAGGTACGCCCGTCCGAGCGTCATCAAATACTGTTGACGATTTAATTCCCAAGTGATCTTTTTGTCGCCCGTCACATCGACGTTGAGGTAATCAATTCGGCTCCAATGAATAAGCGGCGCACGCTTATTCGCGAGCGGTTCGAAGTGCCAGTCAACGGGGTCGCCAAACGACAGGTCGTGCAGCCCCAGCAAATCGAACTTGCCTTCGACGACGCGGCGCGCTCGCTCGATGACTCTCTCTTCCGACTCCGGCCAACGCCGCCGCAACTCATCGACGGTCGCTTTCGATTGGGCGAAGCCGGCGAAGAAACTCGGCGACGTGCGCGCGCGGAAATGTGCGAGCAACCCTTCGGCGGAGATTGGGAACTGACCGAGCCGCGCGGCGTCGATTGATTTGAGGAACGCTTCATCATTCGGCAGCCGCGACTGTGCTGACCAGCCGCGCCGCTCCGCAAGCGCCGCCACTGCCTGCGCGCCGCGGACGCGCATCTCGTCAAAGCCGCGCCCCTTCAGACTCTTTAATTTTATAATCACTCCACCCATCGAAGTCGTTGCACCGGCGGTCACGAGAAAAGATTCCAAATTAAACACAGCCTCACGCCCGCGTCGAGGATCGTTGTTCGTTGCCTCCGCCGCGGGTCGCGGGGACGCCCGGTGATGGCGACGCCATTGCTTTCGTCGTCTTCGTCGTCGCCAGCAGTCGCTCGTACAAATTCTCGATTCGTTCGAGCTGTGCCTCGCACGAAAACTTTTCTTTGACATCGAGCAGGCCCCGCGCGCCCATCCGCCGGGCGAGTTCCGGGTCGCGCAGCAATGAGACGATCCGCGCCGCCATCGTCTCGTCGTCTTCGGGTGTGACGACGTAGCCGGTCTCGCCGTCAATCACCGCTTCGCGCGCGCCGCCGATGTCGGTCGCGACGACGGGTCGCGCGGCGGCCATGTACTCAACGATTGAGTTAGAGAATCCTTCGACGCCCTTCGAACTGAGCACGCATACGTCGGAGATTGCCAGCAGGTCTGAAACTCTGGCGCAGCGGCCAATGAAGAAGGTGTCCGGCTCCAAGCCGAGTTGCGCAGCGAGCGAGCGCAACGATGGCACCTGCTCGCCCTCGCCGGCGAGCACGAACGCCGCCCCCGGCACCTCCTCACGAACGCGCCGCGCCGCGCGCAGGAATGTTGCTTGATCTTTCATCGGGTGGCGCATGTTCGCCACAATCGTCACGAAGCGCCGCCCCATCGCCACCGGCAGGCTAAGGGCGGCCAGCGTCGCCGCGCGGTTCAAGTCCGGCTGTGGCGCGACGCGAGTCGTGTCCATGCCGTTGTAGACGGTGACGACTTTCGCGGGCGGCAGACCCTCTTTAATCAACTGCTGGCGAATCGCCTCGGCGTTTGCGACGACGGCGTGCGCGAGTCCGTAGGCGCGGCGCTCGACCCACCTTTTCGCGGGCGAGCGGATGCCGTCGGACTCGCGGCGCGACGCGATTCGCGCCGGGATGCGGGCGAGCGCGGCGGCGGTCATCCCGAAGATGTTGGTGTAGAAGTCATGCGCGTGTACCAGGTCGATTTGCCGCTCGCGCATAAACGCGGCGAGGCGACGCAGTTGCGATGCGGTATTGCGATTGTAAAAGCTGGTGAGCGGGAACTCCGGGATGTCGCCGAGGCCGAGCCGCTCAACCTCTGCGCGCAACGGCCCCTGACCGCTCAGGCAGGCGACATGCACGCGATAGCGGCCGCCGCCGTGCAGCAGGCGCGTCAACTGCACCGTCTGGCGTTCGGTGCCGCCCTGATTGAAACTGTCGATCAGTTGTAAGATGTTACCCTTCAAGTCCCGTTGTCCTCATTCCTTGACGAACACGAACTCGTTACAGCCCAGCCCGACGCCGCCGCATTTGAGTTTCGTCAATCTGAACCCGCGCGCGCTGTAAAAGTCGAAAATCTCGTCGGGCGTCGCCACCTCATATGGGTAGCCGCCGACCCAATCGACGATGTCGTGCCAACGGCTCATCCCACGCCGCTGGTAATACTGCGTCCACGATTGAACGTACTCCTGCGGGCGCAGCAGCAACAGCGAGCGCAGCATCGCCTTCGCTTCATCGGGTGCGGCGACGACGAGCGTAAACGGCAGCCGCATCGCGCGCGGCAGACTGTTGTACTTTCGCTTGATCCACTTCCAGCGCGTGGCCTGGCTGCCGGTGTCGTTGTAGATCGCGACGAACAGACGGCCACCCGGCGCGACCGGCAGACGTGCGTTATCCAGCGCCTTCCACATTTCGCCGGTGTGGTGCAGCACGCCCCACGAATAGACGATGTCGAACTTGCCGAGTGAATTCAGATAGCCGGCGTCGAGCGCGGAGTTCTGCTCGACCGTCCAGTTTGAATCGTCGGGGAAAAAGCGTCGCTTCATCTCCGCCGTGCAAGCGACTGAGTGCGGGTCATAGTCGAACGAATGCACACGCGCGCCGAGGCGCCGTGCCGCGAGGCTGGAAAGGCCGCTGCCGGAGCCGATGTCGAGAAAGCTTTGGCCCGCCAGGCTGTCGACCTCAAGCATCATCCGCAGCGCCCCCTCAGCTTCGGCGATGCGATTGTCGTCGAGCCGTGACAGGAAGCGGCTCCAGTTCTTTCCAAACTCGAAGCGCAACTCGCGCTCGACGCCGGCAACTGGTGACGCGCCGGTCACATTGCCGGTCACATCGTCTGTCAACTTGGTCAATGTGGCGTGACTGTTATTCGTCGGCATTGTTTCTGCCCTCTGCTTTCCACCATGCTTTCCACCAAAGGTCACTTGCGCGCGCGCGGGCGATTCGCTCAAGCGGAAAAAATCTACGCCACCACCGGCATCAGACCGGCGGTCGCGTGGCGGGCCGCGCGCGCAACGCCGCCGCCCGTCTCGTCAACGAATGCGCGGTGCCACAGTTCGAGCATCAGCAGCGTCCACAGTGCCGGTGCGTGGTCGCGCCGTCCGCGTTCGTGCTCATCAAGCAGCGTGTTGACGTAAGCCTGCTCGACATAGCCGCGTTGCCGCGTGCGTGATTCGGTGAGCGTTTCGCGAATGCGACTGCGCAGTTGATTGTTGATCCACTCCTGGAGCGGTACGCCGAAGCCCTGTTTGGGTCGGTCGAGAATCTCCGCCGGCACAAAGTCGCGAATCGCACGCTTGAAGATGTACTTCGTCTCCAGCCCGCGCAGCTTCATCGAGGCCGGGATACGCGTCGCAAACTCGATCAGCTTGTGGTCGAGCAGCGGCGCGCGGGCTTCGAGCGACACGGCCATGCTCATCCGGTCAACCTTCGTCATGATGTCGCCCGGCAGATAGGTTTTGCTGTCGAGGTAGAGCATCGCGTCGAGCGGCTCGCCTGTCTGGGGCCGCGCGGCGTAATCACGGAAGCGCGCCGCTGCGTCGGTCGTCCCCAAGCGTCGGCGGAAATCGCCGGTGTACAACGACGGTTTGTTGAGTCCGGTGAAGACCGAGACGCTATCGATGTAGCGGTCGACCGGGTCGAGCGCGACATTGTTCAGGTAGTTGCGTCCCCACGCGCCATGCGGCAAGTGGCGACTGAGCGGCTGCATCAAACCGCGCCGGACGAAGCGAGGAAGATTGGCGAAGCCACTTCGCTGACGGTCGATCACGTAGCGCGTGTAGCCGCCGAACAATTCGTCGCCGCCGTCGCCGGAAAGCACCACGGTGACGTACTCGCGCGCCATCTTCGAAACCATATAAGTCGGTATCGCCGACGAGTCAGCGAACGGCTCGTCGAAGTGCCACGCCAATTCGTCGACGATGCCGCAGATGTCCGGCGTCACGATGAACTCATGATGGTCGGTGCCGAAATGTTTCGCCGCCACCCGCGCGTATTTCAATTCGTCCCAACTGTCTTCGCGGAAACCGATGGAGAAAGTTTTGACCGGGCGATTTGTATGACGCGCCATCAGGCCGACGACTGCGCTCGAATCAATGCCGCCGGATAGAAATGCGCCGAGTGGCACATCAGCGATCAGGCGCAGCCGCACCGACTCGTCGAGCAGCGCGCGCAACTCGTCTACGTAATCTTCTTCCTGACGCACGCCGCTTGCGTCCGCCGCGCCGCCGAAGTCAAAGTCCCAGTACGAGGTGACGGTCACGTCCGCTCCGTCGAAGAAGAGGTGATGGCCGGGCGGGAGTTTATGAATGTCTTGGAAGATGCTGAGCGGGTCGGGCACGTAGCCGAACGTCAGGTAAGAGTCGACGGCCTCGGCGTTCGTCTCGCGCCGGACGCCGGGGTATTCGAGGAGCGACTTTAATTCCGAGCCGAAGACGAACGTACCCTGCGGCGTGACCGTGTAATAGAGCGGTTTCTTGCCGACGCGGTCGCGGGCGACGAACAGCTTTCGCTCTCGCGCGTCCCACAACGCGAAGGCGAACATGCCGCGCAGGTGCTCGACGCAGGCCGCGCCGTACTCTTCGTAAGCGTGAACAATCGCCTCCGTGTCGGAGTGCGTCTGAAAGCGGTGGCCGCGCATCTCTAAGTCGGCTTGCAGTTCACGGTAGTTGTAGATTTCGCCGTTGAAGACGACGGTCGCCGTGCCGTCGCGACAACCAGAGAGCGGTTGATGCCCGCCCGCAAGGTCGATGATCGAGAGGCGACGCATGCCGAGCGCGACCTCCGCCGTGACCAGCGTTCCCTGCTCGTCCGGCCCGCGATGCGTAATCACCTGGCACATGCGGTCCAGCACGACGGCGCGCTCCGACCCCGTGACCAGGCTATCTGTTCCGACAAATCCAGCAATGCCACACATGTGCTCTTAATCCTCTTCCGCCGCCGCCGCGTCCCCAAGCTCTTTAACTCACCATCTCACCGGTCATAAATCATGCTTGCCGTGACATAAGCTCAAAAACATCCCCCTGCTAATTACTCTCAAACTGTCTGTCGCTGTCAACGGCCGCACGGCTGACAACAACCCCCTTATCAATTCCAAGCATCTCGCGATAAAGATCGGAGATGCTGTCGGCGAAATGCTCTTTACTAAAATTTGTTTTAATGAACTGACGAGCCAACCGACCGATGATAGTGGCGCGCGCTTCGTCATGGAGCAATGAAAGAACCTGCGCTGCCAGTTGCTCGTTGTTCTGATGTGAAAAAAGCAGCCCCGTTTTTCCGTCAATGATGATTTCCGGAATACCATCGACGGCGGTGGCGATGACTGGCTTCCCCTGAGCCATCGCCTCCAGAATCACCAATGGCAGACCTTCCCAGTGTGTACTGAGGACGAATATATCCATCGCATTTACTAGGCGCGGGATGTCCTTACGAAAATCTGTGAAGATAAAATAATCAGCGACTTTGTTCTCGGCAAGCATCTTTTTTACTTCTTCATAGTGCGCGCGATGCTCTTCACGACTCGAATAACCGCCGACGATGACAAAGCGGACATTAGGTTCAGCGGCGACGACATCCCGCGCCGCCCTGGCCAGCGTTCGATAATCCTTTTGCGGGTCGATGCGGGCAACCATACCGACAATTTTGGCCGTGTCCGGGATGCCGAGCTCGCGTCGGACATCCTGCTTAGCGGTGGCACGAATGACATCTGATTGAAGGTCGGCGTCGATCCCATCATAGACCACAACACCGCGTTGGGATGGAACGCGGAATGAGAACCGCCGCCATGTGTCCTGCGAGACAAAAGCGAACTTGTTGACCAGGCGCAGACCTCTGCGGTCGAAACGCCCGATGTTTTCATAACGATTTCTTACATGGCAGAGAATTGGTAAGCCTGCCAATCGACCAGCGGCCGCTGCGAACCGCGCCGCCAACACGTCCGAGCAGTGAACCAGATTGATCTTTCGACGCTTGAATTCACCGGCTAGTTGTAACGAAGCGCGCAGGAATGTTTGTGGCCGCCGTAGGCTTAGCTCAATTGGCTCATAAAGAGCCGTCTCAAAACCACCTTCAGCAAAAAAATCGATCACCGATGTTGACTCATTCTGACAGAACGCGATGTTTTTAAACTGATTTCCCTCTATTGCTTGCGCGATACGCCGTGTTGCGTGCTCAGTTCCGCCGACGGCGCTCCACGGCAGAATATGCGCGATGTTGTAAAGGTGTTCGGACATGTTAATGGCTTTTACGAAGAACCCGAGAATATCCCCACCCGCGAAGGCGAGGCGTGCAGAGCGCGCTTTGCTGCCGCCGGGTTTACTAACAATCGACACATTGAAACCTTTGATCGACCGTAGAACATCACGGCGATAAACCACGGTCGCCGTATAACCGACGTAGTTACTGTGCAGAAGCGCCAGGTAATGATCCTCTCTAACATATGGCAAAGGGTCGAATGTACTGTGGGTCATCAAACATGATGAGCCGCCGCTCTGCCCGAGACGAATGTGCACTCCGGATTATTTTGTAGGTGTCTTAAACCGGTTTCGAGAGCATTCGTTGTCGGTCTTGGGAAGACTATCAGATTCTTAACTGGCCACCACTTTTGCGTCTGCCGCTTTCGGTTTTCTAAGCTTCCGCTTAACCGCTTTGATTGTTTTCCCCGGCAGTGCGCTCACTATTTTTTTGAAGAAATTTACAGTCTGCCCCAGCGGCATGTTGTTAAGATCAGGCGTCTCCATCATATTTGTGTAATTCTTTAGCGCATCCATTTTGGTAAGATAGTTTTTAGGATGAACATGCGACAGCGCGGACTGCTCGACGCACTCTGCCTCCCGCTGAAGCCGCGGATAATTTTCCAAATGATTCTGTTCAATAAATAAGAAGATATTCTGCGCGTACCACCATCTCACTCGGTCGTTATTCCAGAATTTTTTGCGGATGCAGTCGATGACTTTGTACCCCTGCGCTGAAAAAAGCTCGTTCCAATACTCCGGCCACTGCTCGTTGATGTGATCGGTCCCGCCCTGGTAAGGAACGGCCGCCGAAAAAAGGACGACCGGCCCAAGATTCGTCAGCGACTCGATAAACGTCGCCGCACACTCGACGGGGAGGTGTTCAGCCACCTCAAGCGAAACGACTAAGTCGTAATGATCGTTTATGTGCAGCGGTTGTTTCAGGTCTTTCGCCTGGAACCGCTCGGCCTCGACCTGTAGCATGCGACGGTCCACGTAGTCGCCATCTACCCCCATGAAGTTTTCGACGCCGCACTCCTTAAAGACCGACAGCCAGGTTCCGACCCCGCACCCGACGTCGATCACACTTCTGGGACGGATCAGTTCGCAAACGAAAGGGACGATTTCCCTGGCCGAACTTTTCGACTCCGCCTGTTGCCAATTATAAAATTCTTCGGTGTAAGGCTGCATTCAAGTTCCCCTTCTCAGTAATCGAATCGGCGTTAAAGCATCTGCTCTGAATCAACCGCTGGATGGTGATTGGCAGTCGGCGCTGATCTGCCAATGAACTCGCCTCTCTAAGACTCCCTTTCTCGGCATCAAACAGCGTCCCCCTTGAAACAGTCTCTCTAACGGTAGTCGCGTCTCTCAATCCTCGCGGGCCGGGTCGTAATTAAAGTTGCCGACCCGTGTACGACGGCGAATGCCTTCACTATCGGAGCAACAGTTCGGCGCTCTCGGTGCTGCTGACGCTTCTCTCTTGTGTGATGCGCCACTCGTGCGGCATGTAAAACGTTCCGCGCGAAACCTTTCCCGCCCCGACGTGGAACATCGCGCAACGGTACTGCCAATCGATCAGCTCCGACGGCTCGTGTCGCTGTATTGCCGCGTCGATGTAATAGGTATCGACCTGCAATCCCAACTCGGCGCATGAAAATTCGACCTCGCCCCGCCCCGCTTCAAGGTCGATTCGCCCGTGGCTCAAACCGGTGCTCAGTTGGCACTTCAACTCCCCGTTGCTCGCATAAAAGAAGACCTCAAAAATGGCATCGGGGATTTGCTCGTGCGACTTATACTTGAGACGTACTGTGACCGGACTGCCGGTGCTGGCCGTCGACGTTTCGCGTCCCACGGCGTCGTAGAAATCAAGCGACGTGATCTCGGCCCGTCTCGACATTTGTTCGTTGCTCCAACTGGGCGGCCCCGACGGCACGAAGTCGTTCGCCGTTCGCCGGTACTCCGCGATGACCTCGGCGGGCGCGCCGCTGGCGACTACCTCGCCGCGCTCCATCAGCAGCACCCGGCTGCATAGCTTCTCGACCGCGCTCAGGTCGTGCGAGATGAAGATGATCGTCTTGCCTGACTGCCGCAAATCTTTGACCCGCTGCAAACACTTCGCTTGAAAGGCCGAGTCGCCGACCGCCAGTACTTCATCGAGCAGCAGGATATCCGGGTCAAGGTGTGCTGCTATCGAGAAACCAAGCCGCACGTACATCCCTGACGAGTACCGCTTCACCGGCGTGTCGATGAACTGTCGGACACCCGCGAACTCGATGATGCTGTCCAGCTTCCCGCCGATGTCGCGTCGCCGCATCCCCAGAATCGACCCGCTCAGATAGATGTTCTCGCGCCCCGTCAACTCCGGGTGGAACCCCGACCCGACCTCGATCAGCGCCGACAGCCGCCCGTCGATTGTGATCTCGCCGGAGGTCGGCGCGGTAATGTTCGCCAGCAGCTTCAGCACCGTGCTTTTACCCGCCCCGTTGTGGCCGATGATGCCGAGCGCCTCGCCGCGCCGCACCTCGAAGCTCACGTTCTTGACGGCCAAAAACTCCTGCGGGGGCCGCCGCAAATTTTGCAGCCGGCGCACTAGCGGGTGGCGCGCGCTATCGCCCGCAGGCGCCTCTTGGCGGATCAGATACTTTTTCGTCACAAGGTCAAACTTAAGGTCAATCATAATTTACTCATAGGGTTGGCTCCGCTAGTGCCGGCGGACGCGAAACGCGAGTGCCAAAAAACCCGCGGGCCTGAAACGCCGTTGACGAACTGCTCTCAGTTTGGTTGAGCTTTAGACAACGTCAGCTACCGTCGCCTCGACGTGCTTGAAATAGATGTACATGAGAGGGAGCAGGATCAAGGAGACCAGAGCGGACGCGCCCAGCGCCCGGAAGTTGGGCGGGGTGCCCTGCAACAGGACATTACGGAAGCCTTCGATGACGCCGACTGTCGGGTTTAAATCGTAGATGGGGCGCAGGCGCTCCGGCACGGCAGAGAGCGGATAGATGATTGGGGTCGCGAACATCCACACCTGAAGCAGCAGCGGCATCGCCACGCCCACATCGCGGAACCGCACCTGCACCGCCGACATGAACAGCGACATCGCCAGCGCAAAGATTGTCAATACCAGAATGATCGGGACGACATAGAGAAAGTTGAGCGTGATCGGCGCGCGGTAGTAGATCATCAGACCGGCCAGCACGAGGGACGCAATCAGGAAATCAAAGAGGGCGGCGAGGACATAGGTCACCGGCAGAATTTCACGCGGGAAGTAGACCTTCGTGACGAGGTGAGAGTGGCTCACCAGTCCGTTCGTGGCGGTGCTCAGCGCCGTCGAAAAGTATGTCCACGGCAGCAGCCCAGTGTAGGCGAAGAGCGGGTAAGGGATATCGTCGCTCGGCATTCGCGCCACGACCGAAAAGATCAACGTGTAGATCAGCATCAGCGACAGCGGTTGCAGAATCGCCCACGACAAACCCAGCACCGACTGCTTGTAGCGCACCTTGATGCGATGCACGGTCAGCGTGTACAGCAAGTCCCGATACTCAACCAGCTTCGTCAATTGTTGAAGCATACCCGCGAACGAGAACGCCGGCGCCCGGATGACCGTCACCCGGCGGTCCCCTTTCCGGCCTGACAACGCCCCGCCAACCGGAGCGGATGAAACATCAATTGACATATTTGACGAAATTCCTTTTTAACTTCTCACCGAATACGATGGCGGTTTTCAATTGCTTACGACAGTTGAGAGGCTTTCCTCGTAACCGTCGGTCAAAACGTTAAGACAGCGCTCATAGACCGCCTCTCAACGGGCGTAACCCGAAGCGCAATTAGCTGTCAGACGTTTAATAGGTTGGGCATTTCAATAAAGGTTCCCTTACAGGTGACTCCGGTGTTTTGAGTAATGAACGATCAGCGAGCGGTCAAAAAATTTGCCGCCCGCCGAGCCTCGAACGGAGAAGGACGACTCTCACGACTGCTTTTTGGCGCTGGCGAACGAGCGGACGAACGCGCCGATCTCGCCGAGCGTCCCACGCTCTTTGGTGGCGGCAAAGTCTTCGCGCCGCTTTCGAAAGTAACCGGCGAAAAACCGGAGTTCGGTTTCGTGGGCGAAAGCGCGTTCCGCATCGCCGCCTAGCGCGTGCTTCAGCCATCCCAGCGCGTCCACCGCCGCCTGTCGGTAAAGATGGGCCGGAACGTCAAACAGTCGCCCACTGCCCGACCGCTCGATCTCCGCGAGGCGCATCTTCGCCAACAGATACCCGTGCCCCCAATGCCACTTGCGGTGATACGCCTTCGTCACTCGTTCCGCCTGCACGTCGGCGATGATGAACAGGTCGGGAAGGTAGAGGCCCTTCCCACCGGCATCCCAGATGCGTGTCAGAAACTCGTGATCCTCCGTCCCGCAGACGCTGCCTTTGAAGTGTTGAAACTCCGGTGAGAACAGTCCCACTTTATTGAACACGTGGCGGCGGACGCAGAGACTGGCACCGATCAGACAGACCGGGTTTTCGGTGTCGGCGTAAAAGGGTTGGTCGCCATAATCGACGAGCGCGAGCGGCGACCAGTGGCGCTGGGTGAGCCACGCGGGCGGCTCCTTCTCCCACCGCGGCAGCGTCTTGCCGCCGACGAAATCGACCTCCGGGTGTTCGTCAAGCGCGCGTTTGTTGGTCGCCACCCAGTTGCGCTCGACCCGCACGTCGTCGTCCGTGAAGGCGACAATGGGCGCGCGGGAGTTGGCGATGCCGGCGTTGCGCGCGTGCGACAGTCCCTGCTTGCCCTCGAAGACGTAATGCAAATTGTTGTGCCCGCGCGCGATGAACGATTCGATCACCTGCCGCGTTTCGTCTCTGGAATTGTTATCAACGACGACCACCTCGTAGCTTAAGCTGTCCGCCTGCTGGTCGAGGACGCTCTCCAATGCCGCCGGCAACAGCTTACACCGGTTATACGTGCAGATGACTACCGAAACGTCGAATTGCTGAGTCATGTCTAATTCTGCTTTCATGCTGATTGCGGCCCGACGGTTTTACGCTCGCTCACAGGACAACGCATCTCTTGACGATTGTCTGTCGGGATTACTACGTTCAATTCCATGGCTAAACACCATCCACTCCCAGAATCGCTTGGGTCCCCACCGACGACGGGCGGCGACTCCCCCGCCGAGCGATTGCAGTTCGTCTTTCCGAGCCTACCTGCGCGAATTTTCGGCAGCGCGTCACGCCTTTTCACCTGCTCACTGAGATGGTGATCCGATTCGTGGAGTCTGGGCGACGAAGCCGGTAAACATATTGCAGCAGGCCGGGGGCGAACCGCAGCCCTAAGATGACGGCCCGAAGTTTCAAGCTGCTGTGATAGTTGCTGGCAGACTTGAACAGCGCCACCGCTTGATCGTAGTGTCCGGCCATCAATGCCTGCTTTCCACTCTCCAAGGCGAGGCCCGCCCGAGACCTCTTGATTTGTTGGTCGATGATCCGCCGCGCAGTCTGTGACACGGGCAAAGTGTTCAAAAATTTTTCGTAAACTTCGATTTGACTTTCCAGCAAGCCAGCGACGTTTGCGGCCAGACTGACGGAGTGCATCCGGTGCCGCGCGATCACCTTCTGCTGGTAGGTGATGCGCCCGCCGCGGTGCGCCAGACGGACCCACAAATCAAAGTCCTCGGAACGAATGAACCTCTCGTCGAACAGCCCGGCGTCGATCAACGATTGCCTCTTCGCCACAGTGCACGACGTATGCACCGTACACTCTAGCCCCAGCAGGCTTTCAAAGGTGACCGGCCCCCGCGAGGGAACGGTTTGCATGAATGTCTTCCCGACCAAGTCGGAGTCGCCGAACAGCAGAGAGTCCGCGTAGATCAAGTCCACCGTCGGGTCCGCCCGTAGAACCTCCATCTGCTCGGCCAGGTAATCGGGTAGCCAAACGTCGTCGCTGTCGAGAAGCGCGACGTACTCACCGCGCGCGTGCCGGATCGCCACGTTGCGGGCGCTACTCGGGCCCCGGTTCTGCTGCGTGATGTAGATGATGTGCTCGCGGTACGGTTCGAGCGCCCGTTCGAACTCCTCCGTGTCCGGCGAGCCGTCGTTGACCACGATGATTTCGTAACCAGTGAATGTCTGGGCCAGCACCGAGTCGAGCGCCTCGCCGATGTACCGGGCGACGTTGTAGGCGGGCATGATGACGCTCACGGTCGGCGCCGCCGTCGCGGGCTTTCGCGCTTGCTCCGCCGGCATAATTACAGCCTCCGGCATCAACTATGACCTCTCTTCGCAGTAACAATAAAATCAGCGTCCGCAACGGCCGGGGGCGTAACCGGCTCGCGGATCGGCTCCCAGCGCGCATACCTCTCACCCCGCAGAAATTTATAGAAAGCGATCACCGACGCCAGGTTGGCGAGCACGAAGTAATGCGGCAGCGAAAGGAGCCGGCTCCGGATTCCCCTTCTTTCGAGCGCCCAACCGAGAGCCGCCGCCGCGTAAAAGAAGAGTTGAGCAATCAGCACTGCGAGGAAGAGAACGGAGCGCACGGCGAGCAGCGCTGAGGTGAGCAGGATCACCGCCAACAGGAACGGGACGAGATAGCGGAGAACCTTGTGCGAGATTAACTCGACGGCGTAAAAGCCGCTGCGCAGCGGATTCATCATCGCCCGGTGGCGCCACAAATCGGTGAAGGTCTGCGCGATGACGCGCACGCGCATCCGCATCTCTTTGTCGGTTTGCCGGTTCGTCTCTTCGGTACAGACCGCCCCCGGCTCGTAGATTGTGCGCAAGCCCTGCTCGACCATCTTGGTGGCGATGATGAAATCGCTGCACGCCTCGTGATAGAGCGGCACGTAGGCGGAGCGGCGCACGGCGTAGAGGCACCCTGAGACGCCGATCAGCGAGCAGACGCGGCTCTCATGGCGCTTCAGAAACATTTCGTAGCCCCAGTAGGATTTGGCACCGCGTCCAACGCTCGACGCAGTGGGGTCAACATAGATCAAGCGCCCGGCGACGCACCCGATTGACGAATCGGCGAAGTTCGGCATCATCACCCGCAGCACGTCCGGCTGGTAGAGCGTGGTCGCATCGGAGAAAAGGATGAATTCGCCGCGCGCCTGCTCGACGGCCGTATTCTGCGCGGCCGTTTTGCCGAGTCGCTCCGCCTGCCGGTGAAGGCGTACACCACGCGCCGCGAACCGTCGCGCGATTTCGTCCGTCCGGTCGGTCGAACAGTCCGAGGCGACAATTACTTCGAGCTTGTCTTGCGGGTAATCAAGCAATAAAGTGTTTTCGAGCTTGGCGGCTAAGTCGCGCTCCTCGTTATACGCGGTGATGATCACACTGACGCTCGGCGTCCAGTCCTTCTTCCGCACGACGCGCGAGCGCACGCTGCTCGCCACCAGCAACAGCAAGGGGTAGCCGAGGTACGTGTAAAAGAGCACGACCACGCTCGACCAGAAAATAGCTTCCGCTAACCGCCAGCTATGCATCTTTCCACTGTCCGCTTGGAACGCTAATCTCAGGGAGGATTGGTTGATGGGGGTATTGGGATTTGGCCTTGGTGGGGATTTTTTTTGGGGCTAAGTCTAAATCCTCGACCGCGTACAC
The DNA here is from genome assembly GCA_013816505.1 of Pyrinomonadaceae bacterium. Lineage (GTDB taxonomy): Bacteria > Acidobacteriota > Blastocatellia > Pyrinomonadales > Pyrinomonadaceae > JACDEG01. The sequence continues at coordinate 19,597 of JACDEG010000003.1, forward strand.
CTCGCTCGCGTACATCCGCCGCAGGCACACGGCGTAAGCGATGATGTAATAGACGTACCACAGGTATGCGACAGAGGCAAAGAAACTGGTCACCATGTAACTGAGCAAACTAGCCTGCACCCCGACGGCGAGATAATAATAGTGCAATCGCTGGCGGTCGCCGTAAGTCTCCTGCTCGATCCGCCGCAGTCGCCAGAGTGGCGATAGCATGAACGTCATGTAAAAGAGGAACGCCGGGATTCCCAACTCCGCCGAGACCTGCGTGTACGCGTTGTGGCTGACGAGTTCATGAATCGATACGGTGTGGAAATTACCCATGCCGAGGCCGAAGACCGGGTTAGCCAGCGTGGACTTGAGCGAAATGATGAGAATGTCCTGGCGCGTGCTGGCCGAGGCCACCGGGTCGAGACTCTTATCGAAGATAGAAATGATGCGGAGGGCGTAGTTGCCAGGCGCAAGTCCGATGAACAGCGCGGCCGCGACGGTGCCCACCAGCCCGACGGTCAGCCGGTTTCGCCGTCCGAGTTTCCACGCCAGCACCCCCGCCGCCGCCATCAGGCCGAGGAACCCACCGCGCGAATAAGTCACCACCGTCCCGATCACCAATAGCACGACGCACACCGCGGATAGAACTTTGGTAATGGAGTGGCGCGCGTTTATCGTAAAAACTACGGCGATTGGGATCATCATCACCAGATGAATTGCCATGTCATTGGGGTTGCCGAACATGTTGCCAATTAACCCAGCCACACGGTAACCCTCGACGGTGAGATTGCCGGACCGATAGTCGTTAAAGGCATTCACGCTGAGCAACACGCCGACCGCCAGGGAGAGGAAAATAATTCCCTTCAAGCGCCGCTCGGTGCGCACCACGTTAATCATCACGATGAAGACCAAGACGGCCTTGATGAACGAATCATTGAAAGTCATCCATGCTTCGAGCGGGTTGATCGCCAGTGGTATCGACAGCAGTGCCGTCACACCGAGCAGCAACAGCGCGGTCACTTCGCGCGTGCGCACCGTCAACCGGCCCTCCAGCACAAACTGAGTCGGGACGAAGATGATTAGTGTCAGAATGGCAATCCAGAAAGTGCCGGTCGAAAGGAAAGCGAGGGCCGGGAAAAGCTCGTACGGGCGGAAGTAAAGCATGACCGTAAACAGGAACAGCCCGATGTAGCTGATCATGTGGCCACGCTTCATCACCCAGCGCTTCGCGTCGCCAACCGCGCCGTGTTGGTGGCCGCCGCCGACACCATCCCCGTCACCGTTTCGATCCGTTAATTGACTCTCGACAGCCGGTGACGAATCGGCAGTGTCGCTCGCAGCACGGCGTCCTCGCCCGGAACGGACGATAGGCTCGTAATCAATGATTTGGTTCTTCGATGGCATGCCCGGCGCTTTTGACCCCACCAATTTCTTACCAATGCTCCGAGTGACTTGGCGCACACGCAATGTGCAATATAAAACTAAAAGATGCCCGAAGGCAAAAACACTCCCGCCCTCGAGCAATCCTAAAGACGCCCCATTATAACGTCGGGGAAAATCTGACGCCGTTGGTGTGGCGTCCAGACTGATGTCCGGCACGACCCACGGCGGGCGCAACTCACACCGCAACGCCCTCTTCGTCACTGACCACCACCAGCGTGCGGACACGCTCGCCGAGCGCGGTCTCAAAGCGGCGCGCCTCTTCGATCTCATTGAAGGACAGTGCGCGTAACTGCTGTTCGATGCGGCGGCGGTAGTCAGAGACGAGCGAGTCCGAGACGTTCAGCCGCGCGGCTGCTTCCAATTGCGTGATGTGTGTCGGGCTGAGGTAACAGTGCCACAGGACGCCGAGCATCCGGTCATACTGTTTGGTCTTGCCGCGCACCGCGCCGTGCAGTCCTTTCAAAAACTGGTCAACGAACCCGGCGGCCTCGCGCTCTGACTCGATTCGCAGCAGCGATTGCTCAGGGTTCTCGCGCCCGTCGACCGGCTCGAACTGCCGCCCACCGTCGTCATCCCCATCGGCGCCGAGCGGCACCAGATAGATGTCCATCACCGGCAGACGCGACATCACGAGGCTGCGCAGAGACCGCACGTCAACCGGTGCGTCGCATGCTTCGAGCACGCTAATAATTAAATCTTCGAGGTCGGAATTGCTGATGATGATCTGCGCGTCGCCGGTACAACCGACCATCCGCGTGTCGCGCTGGCGCACCGGAATCGTATGCGCTCTCTGCTCGAGTTCGTGCGCGTGACGGCGCGGCTTGTGGTCGTGCCACTCGCTGAGGCCGTAGACGCGGTCGACGAGACGGCGATGCGGCTCGTCTTCCGGCGGCCCGCCGCTGCCATCAAAGCGGCGGAAGTTGGCGCTCGACTGAATGATCGTCGAGATTCGTCGTGCCAGGCGGTAAGATTCGGGGTGGCGCTTGCGCAGTTCCGCAGTGAGCAGGTTGGTCAGCTCGATCTGGCTGATCTCGCACTCAATTTCCGCGTCCGTCATCTCGGTGTCGAGATAGTGCTGGAATCGATCTTTGCCGAGGAGCGTCACGAAAAGCTCCTGCGTCAGATCAACGTAGGCGCTGCCGCGATCCCCCTCTTCGACCAGCAACCCGGCGCTGTGCGACGCCCGCACCAATGGGTGATTGCTGACGATGCGCTGCATCTCCGTCCACAACCGGCTGACATCGGAGCGGCGCAGACTATCGACCCACGGCCCATGATGGCGCGGCGAAGCGCGCTCCGCGGGCGCGACAGCACGCCGCGCCCGTAACGATGCCGGCTCATCGGCAGCGGTGATCGTGGGGTCGTTCAAGCGATGATATTGCTCGTCTGATGTTACAGTCATGTTAGGGATAATCATTGTCGGATGGGAAATTTTATTGAGCACTTTGAGGCCTTTTTTCTGCCGGGGGCATAGCTTTGTCCGTAGCGCTCGAACGCGGCCCGCCGTTGACATTTTGTCGCATGGGATTTCCCGCCGTTGTCGGGGGTAGGAGAGGGCGACATTTTACACTATCCGAACGTAAATGCCAGGCCAGCGCGTCAGACTTCGGGAACAGGTGGGGATAACCTTCGTTGCACGCTCTCTTGTTTCTCACCAACGCTGAATGAGCGCCTCGGCCCCTCACCGCCGACCATCTACTTAACTTTAAGGCCGAATGCTGGCCCGATGCGCCGGGCATCTTACGTCGTTGGGGTGTTGAGAAGAGCTGAGAATGGGTGCTTGACCTTACGGCATGATAAAGACCGCCAGTGTGCCTTGAAGGCAGAATGCGGCTTGCGTTGAAGCTTTCAGATGCCAAGCTCCAAGATAACCGTCCCGAATTGAAAACCGCACTTGTGATTGTGACCGCGAAAGGAATGAGTGCGGTCAGGTGGTAAGAAAGGACAGAAAGCTTTTATGCTCCCTGCCGACAGTCAGGATGTTACCAGCAAAGGGCGTGATGAGCAACATGTTTTTGCAATCCCGATAAAGTGCTGACAAAAGCGCAGTAGGCAGGCGAGATGCGGCAACGCGGTTATGGAACTTTCGAGCGATTGAAACTTTTTCTTGGCAGGTTAACCGAATCTTTACTAAGCGCTCATTCAAAATATGGGTTGCTGCGGTAGCCTTCTACCTCAACTGACTATTTGCCCTGGCCTGCTACTGTGCCTGTCATCGAGGGAGTTGCAGGGGCGCCGGATGTGCTAAAGCACGACTGGCTCTCTGGCGTCATCAATCCAAAAAGATAGAGGAAGCACCATGCATACTTCGAGCACAGTCCGCTTCAGGAAACTAAAGGGCTGTCCGTCTGCCGAGACGATTCTGCTTTTCGTTGAAACAAAACTCGGGCTTGAGAAGCAACAAGAGGTGGCGACGCACCTCGCCGCGTGCGATTTCTGCGGTGCGGAGATGCATCTGCTGGTCAACCATTGCGCGACCGTCAGCGGCTTCTTTCAGTTGTGCGAGATGCCTCTGCCCCTGCAACGTCTCGCCGAAAACATCCTCGGCAGCGAGACTTTCACACTGGTGAAACTCGTCGAAAAGGTTCATGGAACCGACCGGCTGTCACTGACCGACGCATAACCTCTCTCCGAACGATGTACTCGGCAGCTTCGCCGAAAACCACAGCATCAACCACGCCGGCCACAACCCCGCCCTGTCTTCGACGCGAAGCGGGCGCTCAAGCTTCGGTCTCCAATCAATCGTCTTTCGCCGACGCGCCGTTGTACAACTCTTCAATCGTGTCATGATACTTCTCGTCCACCACACGCCGCTTCACCTTCAGCGTCGGCGTCAACTCGCCGCCGTCGATGGAAAACTCTTCAGAGAGTAGAGCGACGCGACGCACGCGCTCGTAGTCGGCGAGCGCGGAGGTCAACTGCGCCACTTCACGCTGCACCAATTTGATCGCCGCCGGATGGCGTCGCCAAGCGGCGCGGGTCGGCTGCGTTTCGTCGGCGGGCGGTGGGATGGCGCTGGCGAGCGCTTCCCAATCAGGGACGATCAGCGCCGCCACTTGCTTGCGCCCCGCCCCGATGACGACCACCTGGTTGACGAGCGCGCTCTGTTTAATCAAGCTCTCCAACAACTGCGGCGCGACATACTTCCCGTTCGACAACTTGAACAACTCTTTCTTCCGGTCGGTGATATAAAGTCGCCCCGCTTTGTCGAGCCGACCGACATCGCCTGTCTTGAACCAACCATCCTTCGTAAACACGGACGCCGCTTCGTCGGGTTTGTTGTAGTAGCCGCTCATCACATTCGGCCCGCGCACCAGTATCTCGCCCTCCGCGTCAATCTCGACTTCGATGCCGCGGAACGGGAGTCCGACCGACCCGACCTTGTTGCTGTCGGGGCGGTTCGCCGCGACGATGCAGGTCTCGGTCATTCCGTAGCCCTGTAGGATGCCGATCCCCGCGCCGAGGAAGACGTAAGAGAGGGCAGGCGACAGTGGCGCCCCGCCGGAGACGAAGTAGCGCAGACGTCCGCCGACCCCCTCGCGCCATTTCGCAAACACCAGACGGTTGGCGATTCCCTGTTGGATTTCGAGCAGTGGCGGAACCGCTTCGTGCCGGTCGCGCAGTTCGGCGTACCGCTGGCCGACACCGAGCGCCCACGTAAATAGTTTCTCGCGCCACCCGCCCGCCGACGTGCCTTTCTTGATGATGCGGTGATAGACCTTCTCGAACAGGCGCGGCACGGCGGTCATGATCGTCGGTCGCACCTCACGCAGATACTCGCCCACTTGATCGAAGGACGCGGCGTAGAAGGTCGAGACACCGTTCCAGCAAAAGACGTAGTAGACCGTCCGCTCGAAGATGTGCGATAGCGGCAGCACGGAGAGCGAGATGTCAGCCGCAGTGATTGGCAGCGCGCTCGAAATCGCGATTACGTTGGAAACGAAGTTGGCGTGCGTCAGCATCACGCCCTTCGGCTCGCCGGTCGTGCCCGACGTGTAGATGATGGTCGCCAGGTCATCGCCCCCGACCGTTTTCAGGTGACGATCAAACGCCTGTGGGTCGAGACGGTCAAGTTCGGCGCCGCGGCGTTCGAGCGCTTCGAGCGTCATCGTGTCGACGCCCGCTTCGGCAACAGCCCCGTCGAAGAAAACAATTCCTTCGAGCCGCGCAGCGCCCTTGATCCCTTCTTGCGCGTGCCTGAAGACCTTGCGCCCCGAAATGAACAGCAGGCGCGCCCCTGAATCATCAAGGATGAATCGCACCTGGTCGGGAGGCTGCGTCGTGTAGATGGGGACGTTGACGGCACCGAGGCTGAGGATGGCGAGGTCGACAATCGACCAGTCCGGACGGTTTTCTGAGAGCAGCGCGACGCGGTCACCCTTCATAACGCCGAGGTCGGCCAGTCCGGCCGCGACCGCACGCACGCGCGTGGCGAACGCTTCCGCCGAAAGATGCAACCACGCCCCCCCATGCTTGAAATTAACGGCGTCCGGCTTCGCGTGCCGGCGCATCGCGCCCAAGCACAGTTCGGGGATGGTGGCCGGGGTCTGAGCGGTGTCGGTGGGTCGAGTCATGGTGAGAAGCGATGAGCGATGCGCGCGGCACGGCAATCAGGTGAAGGCGAAAGACGGCTGCCGTCGACTCATCGTTCACTGTTTAGTCGTGACTCTCTCAGCGAAGTAATCGACGGTGCGCTTCAGTCCCTCGCGCAGTTGGATCGCCGGCGACCAGCCGAGCAACTGTTGCGCGCGCGTGATGTCGGGCCGTCGCTGTTTCGGATCATCCTGCGGTAGCGGACAGTGGCGCACCTTCACGTCGGCGCCGCACACCAGCGCAATCTCTTCGGCCAATTGCCGCATCGTAAATTCGCCGGGGTTCCCCAGGTTGACCGGGTCGTGAATGCCGTCGGTGTTCATCAAACGAATCAGGCCCTCGACTAAGTCATCGACGTAACAGAATGAGCGCGTCTGCTCGCCGGTGCCGTACAGCGTTAGTTCCTCACCACGCAGCGCCTGCACAATGAAGTTCGAGACGACGCGCCCGTCATTCTCCAGCATGCGCGGCCCGAACGTGTTAAAGATGCGCGCGATGCGCGTGTCGACGTTGCTCTGCCGGTGATAATCCATCATCAACGTTTCGGCGAGACGCTTGCCTTCGTCGTAGCAGTTGCCGCAAAACAGCGCTTTGCCGTTTCTTCTCACGTAAATCACATGGTTAGGAACATTCACACAATAAACATATCCGTCATAAGGCTGTATTGCTCTAGCCGGATATGTTGGCGTCCTGAACCTGCTATTCAAACGGTTGAGGATGTGGATTCGGTAAACCGGTCTTTGTTTTCTTTCATCGCTGATCGCAATGTTTCCCGCATAGCCTATCTTTAGAAGCAACTGCTGGAAATCACTGATGAGTTTGGGCGAATTGCTGTAGTAGGTGTCACCTTTCTCGTTACCGTCACCCAGCATCATCGCGTCGAACAAAATACCAAGTTGCCGCTTCGAGAGCGACAACAGTTCGACCGGGACGTACTTCTCGTGAGACTTACCGAACTGGGACAGGTAGTAGTAAAGCTGCTTGTTTGTAATACAAAACTGGTGGTCAAAACTATCAACGAAATTGAAGGGAAGCTTTTGCAGGCACGTTTCAATCTTCTCGCAGTTTTGCCCATGCTTGGTTTTGTCCTGAGCGATCAACACACGGTAATTACCAGCTTGCTTATTGGTGCAACCTTCGGTGATGTAGTACCCGAAAAACTCAAGCCAATCATCCATCTTCACCTTCTCGATGAACGGGGCTTTGGCATTCCTTCGCGCTTCTTCATCGAACGGGAAATTGAACCAGTCTTGTTCTGCTGCCTTGTAGTTAACGACTTTGAGCATCTGGGCGCGTTTCCAATTGATCGCTGAAAACGCTGGGATCAATTCAAACTCGCTAGCATCTCTCCTCTGAACATACATTTTGTGGTTCGGAGTAACTAGCAGATCGCAGTTGTTATTTTTGAAATGAATTAATTCTCCGATGTACCTCTGTTTGATGACTTCAGTAGGCCGGTGATATTCGATCTCATGAGATTTTGTGAGAGTCGCTATCTCATCATCTTCAGTCACGTCAGGGAAATACTTCCAACCATCTCTGGTCAGCACTTCTGTGTCTGCGGAAAAGCAACTGCGAATCCCAATCGGGTTGACGTTGCCCCAGTAAGCCTCTGTCTGCGGATGCACCTCCGGGTCGCCGTAGACCTCTGATGTCGAGGCTTGCAGGATGCGCGCCCTGACCCGCTTCGCCAAACCGAGCATGTTGATTGCGCCCATCACGCTGGTCTTGACGGTCTTGACGGGATTGTATTGGTAGAAGACCGGCGACGCGGGGCAGGCGAGGTTATAAATCTGATCCACTTCAAGCAGGATCGGCTCAGTGACGTCGTGGCGGATCAATTCAAAGCGCGGGTTGCCAAGCAGGTGAAAAATGTTCGCGCGCCGCCCAGTGAAAAAATTGTCGAGGCAGATGACATCGTGCCCGTCGTCGATTAGTCGCTCACACATGTGCGAGCCGATAAAGCCCGCGCCGCCCGTCACTAATATTCTCATTGTCGAATTGAGCCTTTCATTCCGCTCCGCAGATGTTGATTCCGAAGACCTTTAATTGTGCGTCGTGTCCACCGTCGCCGTCGCCGCGGCGGGCGTCTCTCCGGGCAGGCTCGCCGGGTGGTTGGCGCCACTACTGACCTCACCACGTCCCTCACCACGCCGCCGCCGCCGTCGTCGTCGCTTTTCGATGGTGGGCTGTTGTTCGACCCGCCCGTTGATCGTCGCCAGTGCGGCGAGCAGCAGAAACAGCAGCGCGTTGGAAGTGGTGTGCAGTGTGAAGTCGAAGAAGCTGTGCACCAGCACCGCGAAGCACCCGGCGAGCGCGCCGGTCGCCACGCCGCGCCTGAACTTGTCCTTCGAACGTGCGCGCGCGAATCCCATCCGGAACAGCATCACCAGGAAGAACAGGCCGAGCACCGCGCCGAGGATGCCAGCGTCAGAGACCACTTGCAGGTAATCGTTGTGCGCCTGTTCGAGCCGGTACAGGCCGCCGCGCGTGTCGTAGCGCGGGTAGGCGACGCTGAACGCGCCGAGGCCGGTGCCGGTCAGCGGGTGATGACGGATGATGTCCAGCGTGGTCTGCCAGAAGTGGACGCGCCCGGTGGTCGGGTCGTCGGCGTTGACGGTGCCGACGAAGCGGCTGAGCGATTCTTCGCCGCCGAAGAAAAGCGCCGTGAAGAGAATGCCGACGAGCACCGCCGCCCCCAGCCCGGCACTCACCGCCGCGAGCCGCACGCGCCCTTCGCGGTCAAGTTTCCCTTCCCGCTCCGCCCGCCGCCAGCGTGCGGCAACGAACACGGCGAACAGGAAAAAGATTTCGGCGATGAGGCTGATGATGCCGCCGCGCGAGTTGGTCATAATCAGCGCAATGCTCATCACTAGCGACGAGAAGCCGTAGAGCAGGCGCCAGTCACGATGCACACCACCCGCCAGCAGCAGGCCGAGCGGCAGACCGAGGATCAACTCCATGTACCCCGCGAAGTGGTGACGGTTGATGAACGGGCCGAAGCCGAGACTCTGTGTCGATTCGCGGAGGCCGAAAATCTTATCTGGGCTGACGAAGAACTGCATCAGCGAAAAGAGCGCGAGCGCGAAGCCGAATATGATAATTGTGCGCGCGACCAGGCGCAGGCGGCGCGGCGTGTCGATGAAGGCCAGCGACGACGCAAAGTAGACGAAGAGCGCCGCGATCTGGATCAGCACGATGCGCGTCGTGTACGGGTCAAGCGACAGACTGCGCACCGGCTCGCCCGCCGAGACATCGGCGACCGCCTGGCTGACGGCGGCGCCCAGTGGCAGCAACTGCACCGCGCCGATCAGCAGCAGGCCGAGTAGCGGCAACTGTAGGACGTTGCGACTGAATCGCAGGCGCCGGCTGCGCCACGCATCGACGTACCAGAAGAACACGACCAGCCCGGCGCCCGCTTGAAACAGGCCGAGCGACCAGCCATGTACTGTGCCGAAGGCGACCGTCGAAAGCACCACCGCGAGGCACAGCGTCAGGATGATGAAGCGGCTTGCCAGCGTCCGCACCGGCCCGGCGGCGGCGTCCGTGCTAAGCGGGTCCGCGAGTGCTTGCGTTGTCGCGGCGGGTTCCGCTGTCCGCGCCGGAACTATTGCCTCGGCTGGGTTGGAAATCGAAGTGGTCATACCAAACTTTCCCGAAAATCGGACACGTTGATTGTCCGCAGTCTTGTCGTGTGATGCGTACGGTGACGGCCTCTGAGTTAACCGGCACGCTGAACTCCAGCGTCACCTCCTGCCACTCAATGCTGCCATTAGGGAGCGGCGTCGAGGCGGCCAGCACGCGCGACGGGTCGGTGGAGTCCACCACGTCGACGAGCGGCGTGCTGACGCTCTTCAGGTCCTCGGCGCGAACCCAGAAGGTGAGGCGGTACTTAGCCTGCGGCTCGACCACCACGATCTGCGCGATGCCCTTGAACTGCGGCGAGGTTGGCTCGTTAAAGACGATGCGCACGCCCCGCGCGCCGTCGCGGTGGGTGCGTGTGTCGATGGCGACCTGGGTCTGGCCGCCGGGCGGCATCTGCCACCCGAAGAGGCTGGTGCCCGCCCGGCCAATATTGTTCTCGAAGCTGCCGTTGGCGAGTTTTCCCACCGCGAGTTCACTCTCGCCAGTGATTTCGCGGTGCGTGGCGAGGGCCGCGATGAAGCGTTTGTTCACCGCCAACGTGCCGAGCAGTCGCTCGCCGGCCGGACGCAACTCCCTCTTCTCCTGCGCGCTGAAACTCGACCAGACGCGCAGGGCCTCGTCGAGCCGCTTTTGGTTGGCGAGACTCTCGACGATCTCGCCGCGCACCGCCGGCGTGTTCCCGAAGGCCTCCGCCACCGCCTTGAAGTCGTTGCCAAAGACGCGCCACGCCAGCCCCATCACCGGCGGACGCAAGCCCGGGTCGGCCTCGCTCGCGCGGCGCAGTTCCGCGAAGGCTTCGTCCGTCCGCTCCTGCCGCAGCAGCACGTTGCCGAGGTGCCAGCGCGGGTAGGCATACGCCGGGGCCAACTCGACGGCGTGCCGCAGCGCCCGCTCGCTGCCGGGCAGGTCGCCCGCCTGGCGGCGCGCGTTCCCCAACTCGACCCACAGGCGGTAGTCGTTCGGTGAAAGACTGGTGGCGCGCTCGTACCCGCGCAGCGACTGCTCCAAGTCTTCCGGCAGAAAAGTTTTACGCCGCAGCACGGCCAGCGTGAAGTGCGCCTGCGGGTCGTCGGGCGCGAGCCGCGTCGCGCTGCCCGCCATCTCGACATCCGCCGGATACGACGCCATCGTGTTGCCGACAAACCAACGGGCGCCGGTCCACACGCCGGCCAGCACCAGCACCACCGGCACGGCCAGCAGCACACGTCGCCAGAGCGGTTCGACGCTCAAAAGTTTTAATTGCTCGGGTTTAGTTTCCGGCCCACTCGACATAAGTTTGATCTCACATCACTGCAACCTTCAGAGGTTGCCGTCAAATGCTGCCACGCGCCACTTATCATGCGGCGCGGGTGGCGCCGTGGATACGATTCCATTTTTCAATTGACGTCATCATCACCGGTGAGCGACTCGATCTCAATCCGCATCCGCTTCAACGCGACGTGCGCCTCTTCGCAGTCGCGCAGGATTTCCCGGACGCGATGCTCCGAAAATTGCGCGCTGGAGATTAACACCTCCTCGACCTTTTGATCGGCGCAGACGCCGCGCAACGCGCCGTTACCGCCGAAGACGCGGAAGCCATGAACGACTTTTCCCGCCTTCAGCGGATCATCATCGACAAATCCGACCGGCACGTACCGCAGCCGTGGGTTGTTCAGCATCTCGCGGAGCAGCAGATCGCCGGCGTCGCCCGCGCCGTAGATCAGCACCCGCCGCCCGACGCCTGACGCGTGCGGCGTCGGCAGTATTTGGCGGAACAAGCGAAAGGCCATGCGGCTCCCCGCCAGCATCATCAGCAACAGCATGCCGTCAATCACGAAGACGGTGCGCGAGAAACCTTGGAAGCGGAACGCGAACAGAATCGCCAGCACGCTCCCCAGCGAGCCGAGCGCCACCGCCTTCGCGAACACGATAAAGTCGTCGACGCTGGTATAACGCCAGATGCCGCGATAGACGCCCGTCACAAGGAAGGCCGCCATCTTGATGAAGACCAGCACCGGCACGGTTTGCAGGAAGAGTTGCCGCGTGCCGCTCTCCGCCAGCGACCCGAACAGCAGCGCGTACGCGCCATAGTAGGCGAGGATAATCAGGACCACATCGAGCAGCACTTCGAAGAAGCGTCGCTTGTACGACAAATCGATTAAAAACGCGAACAGCGCTTTATCGCGGACCGCTTTGATCTCGCTCTCGTCATACACCTTGACGCCCGCGAGGTAGACGCCGAGCAGCGTCAGCACCACCGTGAAGCCGAGGATCGCGGCGAGACTCGTATCGATTTTCGAGTCGCGCACCAACAGCGCGAGCATTCCCGAAAGCGCCGCGAAGCCGTAGAGCATCCACACCGCGCGACGCTCCGACATCCCCAGCGCGACGAGTCGGTGCGACGTGTGGTCGCGCCCGCCCTGCGACGCGGAGCGCCCGGCCAACTTGCGCAGGATGGTGACGAACGTAGTGTCGAAGATGGGCACGAACAGAATCAGCACCGGCACCGCGAGCACCGGCAGGAACGAACGCGAGCGCCCGCCCGCCGCACTCAACAACGCCGTGCTCGACAGAAAGAATCCGACGAACATCGAACCGCAGTCACCCATAAAGATTGACGCCGGATACGAGTTGTAGATCAGGAATCCAATGAGCGCGGCGGCGAACACGCCGAGCATCAATGCCTCGTTCGGCTGCCCGTTAGCGAGAAAGCTGAAGGCCAGCGTGGTCGAAGCGATGGCCGCGATGCCGGCGGCGAGTCCGTCCATGTTGTCGAGCAGGTTGACCGCGTTGGTGATGCCGATCAGCCAGAAGATCGTGATCGCCATGTTGAGCGGGGCCGAGGCTGTCCACGGCAGCGTCAGGCCGTAGTAAATCACCAGTGCCGCGCCCATCACCTGCCCGATCAATTTCTGGTACGGCTTGATGCGCAGCACATCGTCGACCAACCCGACCGCGAACAGGAACGCGCTCGCCGCGAGCACCACCAACGTGGACGGCGTGTGTTTGAGCGTCGCGAGTTGGGCCAACGCGACGCTCAGAAAAATCGCCACACCGCCCAACATCGCCGTCGGCTTTTTATGCCAGCGGTCTGCCTTCGGGCGCGCCACCGCGCCGACGCGACGCGCCAACGCCCGCACCAGCGGCGTCAGGGCCAGCGCGAGCGCGAACGACAGGGCAATAGCGTACGGTGACAGTGAGTTCGAAAACATGCCTTAGTTTGAGGGGGTCGATCTGTTCGAAAGCCTGGAAAAGCTATTCGATGTGTCCTGAGAAATCAAGCACGGAAAGAAGTCTGGAGTCTGGAGTCTGGAGTCTGAAGTCAAATCACCGAAAGTCTATTCTCCCTGATGTGCGTCATCTTTCCGCCCCTCGCGTGTATAGAAGCAACAATCTCTCGACAACGACCTTCAACCTCGCCACCTCAGCACTCACACATCAGGTTATCCCGACTCCCGACTTCAGACTCCAGACTCCAAACTATCTTTCAGCGCCCGCTGTGATATGCGATGACCTTTTGCAGAATTCCGTCCAGCGTCATTTCGGGGTGGAAGCCGACCTGCGCGTCGATCTTTGTGATGTCGGGAACGCGGCGCGGCATGTCTTCGAAGCCTTCTTCGTAAGCTTCGTCGTAGGGCACCAGCACGATCTCAGAGTCGGAATTGGTCAACTCCTTGACGCGGTGCGCGAGTTCGAGGATCGAAACCTCTTCGTTCGAGCCGATGTTGAAGACCTTGCCGACCGCGCCGGGGTCGTCCATTAACTTCACGAGCGCGCCGACGATGTCGCCGACGTAGCCGAAGCAGCGCGTCTGCTGGCCGTCGCCGTAGACCGTCAGCGGACGGCCCGCCAGCGCTTGCCTGACGAAAGTCGGAATGACCATCCCGTACTGCCCGGTCTGGCGCGGCCCGACGGTGTTGAAGAGGCGCACAACGATGGTCGGCAGTTTCTTCTCGCGCCAGTACGCGAGCGCCAGAAATTCGTCAATCGCCTTCGAGCAGGCGTAGCTCCAACGCCCCTTGACGGTCGCGCCCATCACCAAATTTCCGTCCTCGCGAAACGGCACCTGGTCGCTCAGGCCGTAGACCTCCGAGGTCGAAGCGATCAGCACCTTCTTCTTCTTCTTGTTGGCCACCGCCAGCACGATCTCTGTGCCGCGCACGTTGGTCTCGATGGTGCGCACAGGGCTTTCGACGATTAGCTTGACGCCGACCGCCGCCGCCAGGTGAAAGACCACGTCGCACTGATCGACCAGTTCGGCGATGACCGGATGATTCTGCACCGTGTCGATGGTGTAGTGAAAACGCTCATGCTTCTTCAGGTGCGCGATGTTGTCGATGCTGCCGGTTGACAGATCGTCGATCACATGCACCTCGTCACCGCGCTCGATGTAGGCGTCGGACAGATGTGAACCGATGAATCCCGCCCCGCCTGTAATCAATACTCGCAAATTCATTCTCCTTTTAAATCCGCTGCCCTGATGAGTTGCTGCTTTGATGAACCGCCACCGTCGTGGGCCGCAGCAGGTCGTTGTATAAATTGCTGATGTCGACGACCAGCCGTTCCTTCGAATAGTTATTTCTCACGAACACGTGCCCGCGTTCGCCCAACTCGGCCCGCAGATTTTCGTCGCCGATGATTCGCCGGAGCGCGCGGCTGAAAGCTTGCGCATCGCCGGCGGGCACTCTCAGGCCGCGCTCACAGATTAGATAACCGTCGTCCTGTGCCGGCTCCGTCGAAGTCGGATGCCGTGCGACAGGGCCGAGCAGATCGACCACGCCGCCAACCGCCATCGCCACGACGGGGCGCGCGTTCGCCATCGCTTCGATCAGCGTCAGTGGCGTCCCTTCATTGCGCGAAGTCAGTGCCACGACATCGAGCGCGGCGTAGAAATTCTCCGGGTCGTCGCGCAAGCCGGTGAACATAACATCTTCGTCGACGCCGAGCACGCGCGCACGCGCTTCGAGAGAGGGCCGCAAGTGTCCGTCGCCGACGATCAGAAAGCGCACGCGCGACGATGATGAGACGGTTGTCGCCGCGCGTTCCATCCGGCCCGACTCCTTTTTGTAGAGCGCGACGGCCTCAAGGAACAACTCGTGGTTTTTAATCTCCGTCAATCGCCCGACGACGCCGATCAGCACCGAGTCGTCCGTGATGCCAAAGGCTTCGCGCGCCTCCGCCCTCCGCTCCGACCACTTATCGAACGCGCCGAGATCGAGGCCGAGCGGGATCACCGCGAACTGCGAGTCGCGCCCGACGCCGAACTCTGTGTGTATCTCGCGGTACTGCTGCGGGCTGATGACGATGATGCGGTCGGTCGCGAGGCGCGCCAGAATCTTTTCGATGGTGAGGAAGAAACGAGTCTTCGCCGCACCGTAGTAACTGTGAAAGACGTGCCCGTGATACGTGTGCACGAATCGGCAGCGGCGCGGACGAGCGAATAACATGCCCGGCGTCAGCCAGCGATAACAGAGTCCCGCGACGCGCCCGACCGTCCCCGCCTTCGCCGTGTGCGTGTGCACGATGTCCGGGCGCTCGCGCCGCAGCAGGCGATAGAGTTTCCAAACCGTTACCGCGTCACGCCACGAAATCTCGCGGCTCATCTCCGGGAGGACCTGCGGCACGACGCCCAGCGCGCGGACGAAGTAGCTCATGTCATCCTCGCCCGGTGGCACGACGCCCGTCACCAGCACCGATTCATACCCGGCGCGCGGTAGCTCCGCCGTCAGCCACGCGACGTGGCGCGCGGGGCCGCCGACGTTCAGCCGCGCAATGATGCGGACTACCTTCATAAAGCGGGGGTCGGGGGTCAGGAGCCGGGGGCCGGGATAATATGAAGAACTAACTGCAATCTTCTCAACTGACCCCTGGCCCCCGACCCCCGACCCCTATTTAATCTTCCATCGTGAAGATCGTCGCGGGATCGTCCTCGTGCCTGATCTCGTCCACTTCTTCGCGGCGGCCTTCGCCCATGAAGAGACGGTTCGGGCAGTTGATAACGATGCCGGGAACGTGCCCGATGTTGCGGTAAGCGTGCGCGACGCCCTTCGGGACGATCACCGATTTCGCGCTGTCCTCGCCGACGAAAAGCGTCATCACGTGCCTGTACGTTTCAGAGTCGGGGCGGTTGTCCCACATCCGCATCTTGAAGTTCGACGGCCCGATGAAGCAGAAGAGGTCGGCTTGATCGACGTGCTCGTGCGGCCCGCGTTGGACACCCGGCATCGACGCCGAGACGTAGTTCATCCGCGGGTGAAACTCCGCGTCCAGTTCGTCGTGGCGGAACAATTCGGCCAGCCATCCGCGCTCGTCGACGAACTTGCGCAAATCGCGCACGACGACGCCCTGAATCTTGCCGCGCTTGAACGGCGATGCGGACGACGCCGCAGAGGAAAGCGACGCGGTTGACGAAGGCTTAGGCTTTGGCTGCATCGATGACCTCCACTTTGTTCGCGCCGGTTTCGGCGACGAGGTTCGAAGCGTGCAGCAAACTCTCGAACGTGCCGGCGTCGGTCCACCAGCCGTCGAGTTCGTCCCACGTCATTTCGTCGCGCTCGATGTAGGCGTTGTTAACATCGGTGATCTCCAATTCGCCACGTGCTGACGGCTTCAGAGTACGCACGATGTCGAACACCTGCGCGTCATACATATAGACACCGATGACGGCATAATCCGACTTCGGCGCTGACGGCTTCTCTTCAATCCGCAGCACACGTTTGCCTTCGATCTCCGGGACGCCGAACCGCTGCGGGTCAGTGACTTTCTTTAAGAGAATCTTCGCGCCGCCGCCCTGATGCCGGTACGCACGCACCGCCCGGTGGATATTCCCCTCGATGATGTTATCGCCGAGCACGATGCAGAGCGGCTGACCTGCCGCGAAATGCTCCGCCAGCGCGAGCGCATCAGCGATGCCGCCCTCGCCCTCTTGGTACGTGTAGTTGAGATGCTTCAGGCCGAACGCCTTACCGTTGCCGAGCAGTTTAAGAAAGTCCCCGGCCGAATTCCCGCCGGTCACGATCATGATGTCCTCGATGCCGGCGTTAACCAGCGTTTGAATCGGATAGTAGATCATCGGCTGATTGTAAACAGGCAGCAGGTGCTTGTTCGTCACCGCCGTCAACGGCCTCAAACGCGACCCGAGGCCCCCGGCTAATACGACCCCTTTCATTCAATAGCCTCCTCAGAAAAGTAGTGACAAATACTGGGTAGATAAGTCGGAGCAGAATTTTCTCGTGTCGCCACGGCCCCTCGTCGCCCGTCATCGGTCTATGAATCTTTTGAACCACAACTCAAGCATCAACAGCGTCCAGAGTTGGTGTGCATGATCGCGCCGTCCGGTGATGTGATCCTCGACCAATCGCGTCACTGTCTCCGGCTTAAAGTAACCACGCCGCAGGCTTTGCTCGGCGAGCAGTGTTTCGCGCAAGAACTCTTTCATCTCGCCGCGGAACCAGTGGCCGATGGGAACGCCGAATCCCATCTTCGCCCGTTTCAGATTCTCGGCGGGCAACAGCTTTTTCAGCACTTGCTTCAACAAATACTTGGTCGTCCGCCCGCGCAGTTTCAGATTCTCCGGCAGCGCGGCGGCGAACTCTATCACGTGATGGTCAAGAAACGGCGAGCGCGCTTCGAGCGAGACGGCCATGCTGGCAATGTCAACTTTGACCAGCAGGTCATTCGGCAGGTAGGTCATCGTGTCGGCCAACATTGAGGCGTCGACGATGCCGCCGGCGCCGTTGGCGTGCGCGAACCACGGTGCGAGAAAGTCAGCGGCCTGGTGCCCGCTCATCCGCCGGCGGAACTCGTCCGTGTACAAATCGTCCTTCGCCCGCGCATCGAACACGCTGACCCAGCGCATGTACCGCTCGACCGTTGGCAGCGAAGCGGCGCTGACGAACCGCTTGATGTCGCGCGCACGGCTGCGGCGCAACTCGGACGAAGGGAGCAACTCGATGGCCGACTCAATCAGCGGGCGGCGCACGATGCCGGGCAGCTTGCGGTACGTTTCAGCGAGCCGCATCGCCGCGTAGCGCTCGTAACCGGCGAAGCATTCGTCGCCGCCATCGCCATTTAAGGCGACCGTGACATGGCGGCGCGTCTCCCGTGCGACGTAGTAAGTCGGAATCGCGGACGAGTCGGCGTACGGCTCGCCGTAGTGCTCGACCAGTGTCGGCAGAACTTCCAACGCGTTCGGACGGACGATGAATTCGTGGTGCTCTGCGCCGATATGCTCGGCGACGCGGCGCGCGTGATGCAGTTCGCTGAAGTCCTGCTCTTCGAAGCCAATTGAAAAGGTCTTAACCGGCGCTGCACTCTCCTGGCTCATCAGCGCAACGACGGCGCTCGAATCGACGCCGCCCGACAGGAACGCGCCAAGCGGCACCTCCGAGATGAGCCGGACTCGCACCGCGTCGCGCAACAACGCGAGTGCCCGCTCGCCCGCTTCGTGTTCGTCGAACTGCTCCTTCTTCGTAAAGTCGGGATGCCAGTAGCGTTCGATTCTGACTTCGCCGTGGCGGTCGAACGTCAGCGTATGCCCCGGCTCCAGTTTTCTGATGGCGCGGTACGCGGTCAGCGGCGCCGGCACGCACATGAAAGTTAAGTAGTAATGAATCGCTTCGGGCTGGATCTCGCGGCTGATGTCCGGGTGTTCGAGGAGCGCGCTGAACTCGGAGCCGAAGATTATCTGGCCGCCCGTCAGCGCGTAGAGCAAAGGCTTCTTCCCGACCCGGTCGCGCGCCAGGAAGAGTTGTTCTTTGCGCTCGTCCCAGATGGCGAAGGCGAACATGCCGCGCAGGTGCTTCGGGCAGTCCGTGCCGTATTGATCGTAGGCGTGGATGATCGCCTCGGTGTCGCTGTCGGTGTAAAACCGGTGGCCGAGCTTTTCGAGCCGCGCCCGCAACTCGCGGTAGTTATAGATTTCGCCGTTGAAGACGATCCACGCGGTGCGGTCGGCGTTGTGAATCGGTTGCTGCCCGCCCGCGAGGTCGATGATCGCGAGCCGCCGCATCGCCATCCCGACGCGCCCGTTCACATACCGCCCGTCCTCATCTGGCCCGCGGTGACGCAGCGCCTCGCACATCCGCGCGAGCACGCCTTCGTCAACTGCCGTGTCGCCGGGGCGCACGATGCCTACGATTCCACACATGTTACGAATCCGTTCCGTGCGACAGCCCGCCGCGAGCCGCGGCCGCCACTTCCGCCTCTCGCGGAATCGGCACTGTTGCCCGCCGGCGCCCCGCCGCCCGCGACAACTCTTTTTCGCGCGCGGCCTGTTCCGCCCGCTCCTCGCTTCGTTCCTTAAGCAGAGCGTAACCGACCGCGACGAAGATAAAATAAAAGACCAGAAGTTGCGCGCGCTGGCGGTAAGCGGTGCCGACGTTGCCCTGGAACATCGAGTACGAAAGTGTCAACATGCTCGTAAAGATCAGAATCGGCAGCGCCTGACGCAGCCGATATCTGACGGTAAACCACCCCCCCAACACGAGCATCGGGAAAGACACCCACCACACCACCATCTCGGGCAAGGTCATGCTCTGCCGAATGTTTGTAATCTGAAACTGCCACGGGAACGGAGCGAACAGGAGGTATGTCATGCCTACCGGGATGACGCTGATTGCGCCGAAGGTTGTTGACACGTCTACATCCTGACCGAAACCGGAGCGCGCCGATTGGGCTTGGTCCAATCGGCTGCGCTGAGCGGCCTCAAGGTTTCCGTATCGTTCGAACTGCACGCTTGCTCTGCGCAGTACGCCGAGGTAAGTCAAGGTGAGGCCGAGACAAACAACGATAACAAATTGGCGCATCAACCCCTGTCCCGTGACTGGGCGCATGCCAATGACGAAAGAGCCGCCGATGGCCACTAACAGCATGTAAAAGATATAGAACCGCAGACTCAGGATGCCGAACAACGCGAGTGCTAAGGCGGCGAGGTACTTGTAGGTTAACTTCTCATCTAACTTCAGCGTCGCGAGCATTGCCAGTGCCAGCAAAAAAACGGTCGGCCCGTCTTTCAGACCCTGCGACGACCACAACACCAACGAAGGAAAGAAGGCCACGGAGTAAGCGGCTAGGCGCGCCACTTTTGCGTTTTGAAAGATGTGTTGCGCGCACAAATATATCACCGGCGCGGTGGCCGCTCCGAGCACGGCATTGACGAACTGCACGGCAAGCATGTTGCGCCCGACCAAACTGTAAACAGCGGCCACCATGTAGAGCATGCCCCAGCCGCCGCCTCCGCTGAAAAAGTCGATAGTAGCTTGATGGGCTAAGTCGCCCTCCCAAATTCTAAGCAATGAATAGCCGAGTTCATCGTAAGTGGTCGCGTCGCCGCCAAAGAACTCCTGCATCTTGAGTACGAAGATCACCGTGCCGATAACCATTCTGACGAGCAGGCCGGCGACAAACAATCGAAGCAGGAACTCTTTGTCAATTTTAATTTTCCAAATGAAAAATCCGGCGACAAAAGCCGTACTGGCGCAAACAGCCACCGCCGACGCGCCATATGTCGGCACGAAAACGGCGATCAGAATACATAAGACAAGTGCTGATAAAGCAAGCAGCGCATTCATAATTACGTTACTGCGAAGCGCCCGATCACCGAGGGGTTGTCACCACCCGTCAACAGACTTGAGCGCCTCTGAAACCATCTTGGTCTTAAAGATCATCCGGCAAATCGGGGCGTGTCTTGTACTCGATTAAGGAACAATCATCCGGGTTCAGCGGCTTGATTGGTTTCGCCGGCACGCCCACGATTAAACAGTTCTCGCCTTCCAGTTGCCCGGTAATCACAGACCCGATGCCGACCACGCAGCGCGAGGGTATGACGCCACCCGGCGCGATGCGAATCTCGGAACCGATGTAAGTGAACGAGCCGATTCGAATCGGGCGCGTCCGCTGTCGGTTGTGCGTCCACAGAGACGAGTTGCGCCCGCCGAGGACGGTACGCCGCCCGATCTCCACGCGGTCGGTAAAGTCTATTTTGTGACCGGTCGTGATGATGCTCCCGTCGCCGAGTAAGAATCGCGGCTCCGCGACGTTCACGATGTCTGGTTCGGGGATCGAATTGATCTCGTTCATCCTGATGATCTCAGCGTAACGACCGATGCGGACTTCGTCGCCACCGCGCAATATATTCAGGTGGCCGATGCGCGCGTGATCGCCGACGGTAAACTGTTTCACTCCAAAAACCAAATTCAGATGGCCGATGCTGACGCCATCCTGAATGTCGCATTCTTTCGCGTCGATGATGCTTAACCCGATGCGCACCCGTCTGCCAATACGATAGCCGAAGAACAAGCGGTAGCAAGGAACTTTGAGAAATGAAGGGAGCAGCGCGCATAAGGCCAGCAAGATCAGCCGCGATTTTCTCTTAAGGCTCATTCCCTCCGCTTCCCCTCACCCGCACCGGACTTTGACACCGCCGCCGCCTTCGTCAACTGCCAATTCAAGCTGCAGACAAACCGGAGGAGACCGCGCCGCGCAACGCTCGCGCGAGTTTATCGGCCTGCATCGGCACCGTGTAATTTTGTAAGGCGTGTTGCCGCCCGGCCTCTCCCATGCTTTTGCGCAAATCGGGATTCGACAACAGGGCAGCTATTCTATCGCGCCATTCGTCCGGTGACGATGCGTCAAAGTGAGTTCGTCCCAACTCCCCCGTCTCCGCGCAAGCCCCCACCGGGGTGACGACGTAAGGAATGCCGACGGCCATGTACTGGATCGCCTTGAAGCCGGACTTGCCCGCCGACCATGCGTCCGGGATGATCGGGTACAGTCCGATGTCGAAGGATTGAAAGTCCTCGACCTCGCGCCCTAGACTCCACT